>CAZUKZ010000016.1:0-22975 GCA_964621125.1 Candidatus Woesearchaeota archaeon | reverse complement strand
AAAATGGTATCTTTGACAGAAGTTAAGAGGAAAGAGGCTAAAACTTGGTTTAAAGCAGACTTTGTAGATCGACATGAAGCATTATTTGCAGATGCTATGGCTACTAACCCAGAAAAGGCATTGTTTGCATTAGGGGAATTGGATGAGGAGTATATAGAACTTAACGCTGAACAGTTACATGCTATGTATAACCTTTATGGTACGGCACACACAAATAGTCTTTTCATAAATTGTAAGAAAAAAGCCATAGAGGTAGAGAATAATCACTGGGAATTCTTGAGGGACATACGAGAGACTTACCCTAACAATGCTGAACTTATTTTCTTAAGATTAGATTTTGATATGTTGCCAACCTACCAAGCTGAGGTCAAGGAAGTACTGAAAAATGTAAGGAAGAAAACCAGATTAGATTACGCCTTAAACCAATTAAGGAAAGATGTTATGGCCTTTGACCCTGAATTCGTTGTTAGCTTATCGGAATTGATGGAGGGTTACACTGGTGTAACATTAGATCAATGCATGCAAGCTGGTTTTAGGCGGAATCCTCAGGAATTTGTTTCATTGTTTAATAGGTTTGGCAGGCATGCCTATGGTATTGTTATACATCTTAGAGATAAGACTTGTGAACTATATGCAAGGTATCCTCAGTTAATAAAAAGTTTAGTGCAACAGACGAAAAATTCAGGATTTCATAAAGAAAAGGATGAGGAATTAGGTAAAGATAACTTTGTTAATTTTCCAGTTTATGCTTCTGCATTTGATGATTTAGAAGAGTTAGAAAAACTTATGGCAAAGTATGGTTCAGCCTTTGTTGATGTAGCAAATTCAATGATGTATAGTAATCTTGCAGGGTTAGAAGAACGGCATGGGGATTTGACTCAAAAGGCAAAAGATTTGGCAGGAATAAGGTTTGTCCATCGTTACGTAGGCGGAAATCAATTTAATGGGTTTGATATTAGCGTGTTGGAAGAGCTTGTTGAGAATCATAAGTCTTCTGAGCATAATGCTAGGAAGATTCCTGCAATAGCAATCTACAATCAGCATGATCATAATGGAGCTTTCAAAGAGGTTGGTGAGATGGTTAGTCCATTATTTCAGGCATATAAACTTTTCCTTATTGAGGGAAGTGCAAAACATTCTTGTCTCAGGAAGGCACAAGAAATTTGTGATAATACGAAGCCAGTGGAGTTGTGCCTTTTTGGAGGACACTCAACTCCCCATGGTTTGACATTGATGAAAGGGAATGGTAGTTTGGGGGTAGTTCGGGCTGATGATAGTTATTCCATTAATCTCTTGGCTAATATTGTTGCTCCCGGTGGCCATATGGTTATTCAAGGATGTTCTGCAGGTGGCGGTGAGGTTGATGAGCTTAACTTGGCGAGGGCTATAAAGAACAAGAATCCAGAAATTACAGTTCACGCGACAAAGATTTCTGCCAATATCAAAGAGCTAATATTGGGTGAATCAGGGAAGTTGGAAGGAGTTGAATACTACTGTGGCTCTGAAAATGCTGTTGTGCTATAGTATATTTCTAGCGCATCTGTAAAGCCTTCGCAGCTTCTATCCTTATCACCCGTGTATCCGTAACTAAACATTTGATGTATTTCGCTGGACAATCAAAAGTTGCAATCCCACCAACATCTGTATGCAGGTTGAAATCTGGATACCTCAAACTTATATCACTAAATGGATTCAAATTATGTTTATACCTTATAATCCCACTAACCATTTCATCCATCCTCCCCTCCATCTCCATTCTTTCAAGTACATGTTCAAGTCTTAAATCTATCTTGCTTTTACGTTTTATTGGTTTCATTTTTTCACCTCTTGATTCCTAATTCTTTTATCTTTCTATGCAAGGTCTCCTGTCTAAGCCCAACCACCCGAGCTGCCCTGCTAACATTGCCTTTACTTTTCTCCAATGCTTTCAATATAAATCTTTTCTCAAAATCCTCTTCAGCTTTCTTTAATGTTATAAATTTCAAGGGATAACTTTTTATGATTTTCTCAGACATTCCAGGAACTTCCTTATAGAACTTTTTCATCTTCTTAGGATGCAATATGTCCTTATACTGTTCCAAAGCAGAGCCAATAGCATTGCTTAACACCCCTTTTTCGATATATTGGGACTTAAGCCTATTCTTCCTTGTCTCACTGACATCAATTCCCAAATTAACAATCATCCTATGGATAGTCCTGCGATCCAGCCCACAGGTTTTAGCAGCGGCACTTACATCTCCAGAACTAGCTCTCAACACCCTTTCCAAATACTCTTTCCTGAAAACTTTTTTAGCTGTCCTAAAACCCAAAGACATATTCACATCGACATTTATCAGAGGATTCTTTTTGATCTTTTCAGTTATGTCTTTTTTAAGTTCTTCAATGCTAACGCCTATGTATTTCTTTATAGCCGCATCTATTACAGGATTAACTTCTTCTTTCAATACGATTTCCAGGTCTTTTTTATTGTTCATGGTCTAGACAACAGGAGAATAGAACTTGTTTGCTTTTTTGAAGATATCATACAACACATAGGCCATTGTTTTTGCTGTACCTGTGGCGTCCGTTTTCTCTTTAGCTTCTGCTTTAGCCTCTGCCTTAGGCTTTTTTCTTGGTCCTTTCTTGTCAAAGAATGGGAACATATCACCAAAACCTTGGTACAAGGCCTTGAATGGTCCGATTAGTTCAGGTTTCTTAGCCTCTCCCTCTTTCATCTTATCTTCATCAAACTCTTCCCCAGCCTCTTTCAGGTATCTCTGTAGGTCTTCTTGGATAGCTCCCATAGTCTCATCCATCGTTGCCAATAGCTCCATATCCTCTGAATCTTTATGATCCTTGTATGCGTCAATCTGCGCTTTCGTTGCGACATAAGGTTCAATTATCATCTCAGTCCTACCAACATGTATCGGCTGTTTCTGTCCTTGCGGAGTGTATTGAAGTTCTGGCCTTGTTGTATGTATGAACTTAACAAGTAATACTGAAGCATATTTCTTATAACTCTTCTTCTTAATGGCCATAAGCTCAACCTGGATTTTGCTTGTTTCGAAAGCAGCAACCAAATCTGCGTCATTGATAGAATTTTTCATTTGTAAGCTCTGGATTGTCTGAAGATATGGCCTTACCCAGTTCATGTACATCTTGATAGAAGTGTAGTGTTGTCTTAAGTACTTGAGTTTGAATTTCCTGGTATGCTGCATTTCAGTATACGTTTTCTCTTTCCATACATAATATTGATAGAGTTTTTTAGCCAACACATCACAAACCTTCCGGTTCATTCCTTCTTTTCTCAGTGATTTTACAGTAGAATCTATATCCTCTTTCTTCTTGACGTTTATCTTGAAAAATAAATCAGGTAATGTTACAAAACCTACTTTAGTTGCCAATGAATACACAGAGTTAGGATTCTGCATGCCTTGCTCAACTAGTTCTATCCAGATGGACTTCAACGCTATCTCTGCACTCTCGTCTCCGGCCAGACTATTGTCATAATGTTCAAGTCTCTCATCCATCACTCTTAATTCTCTAACAATGGGGAATATAGTTTTCACCATCTGCCCAATCAACCCTAAGTATTGTTGCGCTTGTTGTTGCATTGCAGACAGCTTTGTCCCGACATGACCATGAAAGCTGCTTGTGACAGAAGCATCAAACAAATCCCTTATCTTTTCGACAACTTCAAAACCCAATCCATGATTAGGTTGGTCCTTCAGAAATCTTAATACCCAGAAATAATGTTTCTCTAATCCGGTCCCCATGCTTTCTACTATGATAGAATGATGTTTGATTCCATTTTTAGGATCTAAAGACTTTCCTTGTATCAGAGGATTCTCTTTTACTTCTTTCTCTTCCTCTTTTTTGATCCTCTCCCCCTTCTCCTCTTCAGTCTCTTTCTTGAAAAGACTCAACATGCTCTTTGCCATTATATCTAACTATTGGGAAGAATGTTTATAAGCTTTTTTATGATTTTTTTCTTCCTTAATAAGTTCAATAAGCAATAATCCTACCCCTATAACACTTAACATGTCAGCAAGATTGAATACAGGCCACACCCACACACTAATGAAGTCTCTCACATACCCAAGCACTACTCTATCAATAAGGTTTCCAACAGCCCCAGCTAAAAGAAATATTAAACCTAATTTGTTTTTGAAAGTTTTGTAGAACTTGAACACTAGGTAGATGACAACCAATGCAGTTACGATAAAAACTAATCTTCCTCCTGGAAACAAGCTAAAAGCAGCCCCAATATTCTCAGAATATTTTAGGCCAAAAAAACTAGTGAACATGTAAGTCTTCCCTGTAAACAAAAACTTAGTAATTTGGTCAATAATTACCAATATGGCTGATATAAGTATAAATCTTCTAAACATTTTAGCCGTACATGCTGAGGAATGATTTCAATTCACTGAAGAACTTCTGGCACTCAACAAAAAACTCCTCCTCTTGTAACTCAAGCCTAGAACGTATGATGGCTTTTTCATAGATATGTCTTTGTGCTTTCCCCCAGAAACTATCCCTCCAGACTTTCCCATTCCTTTCGATATGTGCCTCAACCCTGTACTCTAAAGAACCCTTATACATCTTTTTCTTGATATTGTCAACATTAACTTCAGCCTCGCTGCCGAATACTTGAATATGCACATTGAATACATATTTAGAATAATCATCTGGTTTCCTTGATAGCTGCCATTTAATTTCTATCTGTTTTCCTCCGCCAGGCATATCGATGACCCTATACTTAGTTTCTTTCCAATCATAATCGTAGTGCATGAACCAACGGTACATCTCATTATAGACCTCTTCAAGGTCAAATAGTCCCCCCCATTTTATTTTATATCCATTAGGGATGATTGCAATAGTATCTGGTAGTTCTAGTAATCCCATATATAATCCATTGGGAAAACTGATTAATAAGGGTTGTGGTGGCCTTTCTAACTAAATCGTAAACTGCAGCCTAGAAAAACATATAAATCCACATAGACTTTTTATAAGGACTGATAATACTAGGTGTTAATTATGACAAGAAAAAAATATTTTAGAAGAAAAAAGAGACGTCTTTTGAAGAATAGGAAAATTGACTATTTTAGATTTGCCATATATGTTTTAATAGTGGTAGCCTTAATTATTGCGGCATTAATGTGGCCTAGCCCAAGTACAAAATCTAAGAAGAGCCTAACTATAGATATCTATAGTGAATTTGAATGTCCTTATTCCGGTAAGTTCTATAATGGTGCGTACAAGCAGATTGTATCGCAATACAGTGAAAAAGCAAAGATAACATTCAAGCATTTCCCATTAAGCTTCCATAAGAATGCTCAGAAAGCTGCAGAAGCCTCTGAATGTGCGAGGGACCAAGGTAAGTTCTGGGAATACCACAACAAGCTTTTTGATAACCAGAAAGCGTTGTCTATACAATATCTTAAGGCATATGCCAAGACTCTAGGATTAGATACTAAGAAGTTTGATATATGTCTTAATTCTGGTATGAAGGCTGTTATTGTAAGATCAAACATGAAAGAAGGTTCAGCAAAGGGGGTTAGGGGCACACCATCAGTGTTCATAAATGGTGAGTTAGTCATGGGTGCACAACCTTTCACTGCGTTCAAATCAGTGATTGACAAAAAGTTAACACCTAGTTCAGATAAGAATACAGGGCTTAGCAAGAAACCGAAAGTTGAGGTATTTGTCATGTCACATTGTCCATATGGGACTCAGATAGAAAAAGGATTGCTTCCTGTAATGGAAAAACTGAAAGGTAAGGTTGATTTCGAGATAAAGTTTTGTGATTATGTAATGCACGGGAAGAAAGAGGTAAGCGAACAACTAGCTCAGTACTGTATCCAAAAAGAATTCAGTAGCAAGTTTATTGGTTATTTGAAGTGCTTCTTAGATAAAGGTGACAGTACTACTTGCATTAAAAATACAGGAATTGATTCGAAAAAGCTTAACACTTGTATACAGAAAACCGACGCTGCTTTCAAGGTGACAAAAGGTTTTGCTGACAAAAGTACATGGAAAGGTGGAAGGTATCCTGGCTTTGATGTTTTCAAAGCAGATAATACGAAGTATAATGTTAGAGGTTCGCCTACATTGCTTGTAAATGGTAAGAGTGTAAGTTCAAAGAGAGATTCAGCTAGTTTACTTCAGACAATATGTAGTTCATTTACTACTCCACCAAAGGAATGTAAAGATACTTTGAGTTCTGCTGCGCCATCCCCTGGGTTTGGGTTTGGTACTACCTCGTCAGGTGCGGCTGGCGGGTGTGGGGCATAGAACTATAAAGATTTTTTTAGATTTTTTTTCCATTTTATTTTTGTTAATTGATACATTCTGTCAAACTCATCAAATTTGAGTCTTACTTGTCTTTTGAGTTCTTTGCCAACGTCTGATTTGTAATGGACTCTTTGCCCTTTCTCATTCACAAAGAACTTTGTATTGTAAGTTTTAGTTACCCCATTTCTTGTTACAGTAACAGAATCCTCTGGATCATCCCCCAAAACTCCAGAACCCTGGTCGTACATACTTCTTGTAACTCCTTTATCTTTTACGACTAGTCTAGTACCATGGATACGCCTCACCCAACATGAATAGGTTGGGGTACTTTCTACAGAATAGACAGTGACTTCTTGCTGCCCATCTTTCCATTGCCCTATGATCTTATCCACAATTCCTTGATCTTTACTCAACCCACCACACCCGAATATTGTGGCCAATGTAATCAGGACTAGTTTTCTAGGTTTCATGTTTTCACAAAGAAAAGCCTTCTTTTTATAAACATTGTGCTGAAAAAAGCTTTTATATCAGGAAACGTTAACCTTTTTGTATGAAAATTAAGTATCTTTTGCTGTTCCTAATACCACTGTTTGTTCTGCCATTATCATTTAGGATATGTGCTTTTGATATGGATTTCTACAAGCAAGAATTTTCTAAGAATAATGTATATGAGAAAGTCCAACAGGCTGATGCTTATGCTCTTAATCTCTTAGACTATATGATGGGCGAAGAGAAGCTTAGTACTGACTTTTCAGAACGGGAAATTTTGCATATGGTTGATGTCAAGAATATTGTAGATAGAACCTTGTGGCTGTTATATTTATCTGGAGCGTTGATTCTGATTTTTTTAGCTTTATTGTTGAAGAAGAGTTCTTATTACAGCTTGGCTTTTTCATTGATGGCTGGAGGGATTGTGACATTATCTGCGATGCTGTTGCTTGCATTGTTCACTTATTTTTCTTTTGATAATACTTTTTCAATTTCCACTTGGTTTTTTTTGATAATGATTTATGGTTGCTTCCTGAAGAGAGCCTATTGATAAAATTATTTCCGCAACAGTTTTTCTTTGACATTACCGAGAGGATGATATATTCCTCTATTATAATTGCCTTTGTTACATATTCAATTGGACTTTTAATAAGAAAAAGATTTCCTAAAAAAATCAAAAGAATTAAATACATATAATACCTGAAATTAACAAGAGGTGATATCTTATGGTTAAATCAGTAAAGAAAAAAGTTCCTGCAAAGAATAAGAAAACATGTTGGTGTGGACTTAGGATGCTTGTGAGTCTTGCCCTTGCTGCAATAGGTTTTGCAAGTCTGGTTCAAGGAGTGCTTTTACAAGTAAAGGGGTATGGTTTACTTTACGGTTTTCTGGCGTATTTGCTTGCGTTTCTGTTTGTTGCTTTGGCAAAAGTCATGCATAGAAGGTCGACATCATGTGAGTGCCATTAGTACCTGGCCATTATATTTTTTATTTCTTTTATATCTTTAGACTTGCTTATCTCTAATCTTATTTTCTTTGCTCCTCGGATATCTTTGACAAAATAAAGGGCCATTCTTCTGAAATCAGAGAACTTGCATCCACCATATTTCTCCGCTAGCTCACAATATTCTAGGTAAGCTTTTAATCTTTCTTCATGTGAAGTTTCTAGCTTTTCCCCAGTCTTAAGATAGTGGTTGATACGTTTGAATACGTAAGGATCCCCTATTGCTGCTCTTCCGATCATGGCATAGTCTGCTATCTCTAACATTTTTTTTGCATCCTCTTCACTTCTCACGTCCCCATTACCGATAATAAGTATGCCAACCTCACTTTTAATCTTCTTTATCAAATTCCAATCCGCCTCCCCTGAATATTCTTGTTGTACAGTCCTTGCATGTACTGATATGGCAGACGCTCCTGCTTTTTCTATAATTCTGCAGTTCTTTAATGCATTATTGCTTCTTATCTTAACTGTTACGGGTTTTTTAATAGCACTAACAACTGCTTCCACAATTTCTCCAATCTTCTTTGGCCTTTTCAACAGCGCCCCCCCAGCCCCCTGTTTTAGGATATCAGATGAAGGGCAGCCCATATTAATATCTATTATATCTGCTTTAGATTCCAATAACTGCGCAGCTTTAGCTAATACGTCAGTTTTTGTCCCAAATATTTGCATCACCACAGGTTTATCTTCTTTGACGGTAGCACTAAGTCTTTCTGTCGCCTTGTTTCCTCTTGTCAACGCATTAGCATTGATCATCTCAGAGAAAACTAGTCCTGCACCATATTTTCTACACAGTAGCCTATAAGGAAGACTTGTTATCCTGGCCATTGGCGCCAAAACTAACTTATTTTTAGCTGGAAACCTTTTCATACAATTAAAAGAAGAATAATAATGTGTTTATTTACTTTTCTTTATTGAATTTATGATGTTCTGGGAAACAGTTTTCACTAGATATTTGGTTGTGGCAAGCATTTCTATTGCTTGCTCTTCCGTTATAGTACTTTTATTTTTAAGTTTCAGCTTATGCATCCTAAAAACATTATGTACTTTTTTAATGACGTACTTATTGACATTGGCATAATTCAGCCTTTTGTCTAAGACAATCATACTTTGCATCTTCATCTTAAATGTTAGATCAAAGAATATGGCTAGGACAGCAACAGTCTTCATATAGCTTTTAGTGTAACCTTCTCTTGTGAGATATTGGAATATTCTTTTTAGCTTATACTCACACCACCTTTCGATCACCCTTTGTTTGTATATTCTTATCCATCTTGTAACAATTCTCTTATTGATTAGATAATTCATCAATGCAAAGATAATCAACGCTAAGCCAAATATGCCTAATGCAACTAGTAGTACATTTATTGGTCTTTCTTTGTACACTGGTGCTCTTAGATTTTTAGGCTCTTCTTTGAACTCAATCTTAATTTTAGGCTGGACACTATCCTCGCTCTGTACACTGACATTTATTGTGGCTTCTTTACCAACCCCTATTTGTGCGCCTCCCTCCACAATCACTACCTTTACAGGTTCTTTTCTACTTCTACTGCCGCTGATCGCTCCTAATACTGCTTGAGAGACAATAGGATCTATAGACTTAAGCTGGGCTTTAGCCTGTTGGATTATGTCTGGGACTTTCGGTGGTTCTTTTTTCTCTTCCTTTTTCTCTTCTTTCTTCTCTTCCTTTTTCTCCTCTTTCTTTGGGGTTGGTGGCGGTGCTGCTCCACCTCCTCCAGGCGCTCCTCCATCTCCTCCCCCTCCAGTAGATCCATCTTCTGGTGGTGCCGCTTGGCTCACCGTGACGTTTCCTATAAGTGTTTCATTGGTATTGTTGACCATGTCTACCAATAGGAAGTTCAGCGTATAATATCCGTTTGCCAAAGTGCTTAGTATAGTATAGTTTAGAGGGAAATCACTAGAACTGTTGATGACATATGGTCCGGCACTGTTCGTCAAAATTTCATTTGAATCATATAATTTAAACGTCAGGTTGATAGGGTATTCACTTACAATCATGTTTACAGTTATTACTTCCTCACTCCCATCATTTGATAATGGGAATGTTGGTGTAGGTGTAACATCCCATGAATAAGGTGTGCTATTATCTGCGAAAAATGTCCAATTCGCTGAAGCAAAAGAGTTATTATTATTTGTGTCAGTGGCCTTGCAATTCCAACGGTAACCTGTAACATTATCACCTAAATTACTGACATTGAATGTTGTTTGGTTGAAGGTTCCACTAACACTCACGCTTTGGTTCAGTGTCCAACTTCCATTCACATCAAAGTATAGGCTAATATTTGCAAGTGCGGTGTCTGTAGCATTGCAGGTGAAATTTGCTGTACCATCTGTATACCATGTTGCGTTGGAAGGACTGATTAAAGTTACATTAGGAGCATTAAGGTCATCTTGAACTATGGTTATGTTATTAGAGCAGATGTTTTCTCCATCCTGTGTTCCATCATTTGGTGTGACACAAGCTAACCACACGTCGTCGACATTAGTTTGCTGAGAAACTATAATGTCTGTTCGGTTATCATATAAGGCTGCCACTTGCTGTGTGCTTAATGTGATGTTATAGATGCGTACTTCATCAATTGTACCATTGAAGTAACCTCCATCCTGTCCCAAAGTTACATTGGCTGTACTTGTATCTATCACTCCTACTATTGCTTTTGTAGCAACTTCAGTACCATTGATATAAAGTCTCATGGATGCTCCATCATAAGTTCCTATCACATGATACCATACCCCTGTCGAGAAGTTACCATAAGCGTAATCCACTGTTCCTAAATTTCCTTCATCTGCTGAGAACTTGAACTTTTGGTCTCCCTGTGAAAGAAGGAACTCATAACCGTAAGTTCCATCAAATTTGCTCACAATCCCAGAATTTTGAAATGTGTCTATTTTGAACCAGGCCTCCATAGAAAAATTGGTTCCTGAAATGTTCAAGCTAGGTGAGTTTAATACCTTTATCTCTTTGCTTATCCCATCAAATTCGTATGCCCCCTTTCCATCAAAACCACTAGTACCATTCCAAGTTGCATTGATTATTACAGCTGTATTGTTGAAATATGAATAGTCTCTGGTTCCATCTTGTAATCCTTGTGAATTTCCGCTAGAAGAACCGCCTTCAAAAGGCATGTTCAATACCATAATAGATACATTATTGACATACCAATCTATTATGTTCTTAATTTCTCCTCCTTCAGGGTCTGTTGTATTTGTGTATAGTGTAAGGTTGTCGCTTGTACGATTGTTTATAGTGGTGGCATTTAATACTGTGGAGTTGACTATTGGTGGGTTGTTGATTGCAATTGAAATTAGGGTATAATTTGCATTAAACCAAGCAACATTATCGCTCCAGTCATAGCACTGTACATTCCATATGAAGTTTCCTCCTGGTAGTGTAAGATTTACAAGGAACGTATCTGCATAATTTGTGATGTTTGTTACAGTGGCATTCCTCTCCCACGTCCCCGAGAAATTGGCAAACAAACTGCAATTCTTTATACCTGTATTGTCTGAAGCATTAAATCTGAAGGTTGTGACGTTTGTATTATATACTGTTGTTGCATTCCCAGGACTAGTAAGATTATTTATTTCAGGCAGAGTTGATTCAATTTCGTACACCAATGGCCAGAAATCATTTCCATTTCCAGATATACTATAATTTGTATCACAAAAACCATCAAGGTTTGTATCATTACATCCTTCAGCAGGTGTATCAAAGTCATCCCAATAGTTACCTAAGGTTGTGTTGAAATATTCATCAGAATCGGCAGAATAGGCGTTGAGTGTAGTACTATTCTTGAAATTGTTATAATAAATTAAATTGTTAGTAGATCCTGCATTCGTTATTCTAAAAGCATTAACGTTTTTGTAAAATGTGTTCCGAGTTATTATTGCATTCTCTCCTATGAAGATTTCTATACCATCTTCTGTATTGTTATTAATATCATTCCAGTTAATTGACACATTATTGGCGATTGAGCTTACTGAGTAATATATTCCATTTAAATTACCTGTGACATTATTTCTGCTGATATTAAGATTTGTTGCTGTAGTTACGATGTATATCCCAACATCTCCTGGACCTGCATGGTTTGATACTGTATTATTGTATATATAAATGTCAGATTGTGCATTTCCATCAAAGTACATGCCATATACAGCATTATTGTCTATTAGGTTATGAGTCAAGGTTAAATTCCTGGCTTGCATTACTACTAGTCCTGTATTTGAATTGTTTGCTATTGTAGATTCTGTAATTGTAAGGTTGGCACAGTTCCATGATGGGGCATCTATACCTTTCAGATTGTTATTGAAAACTGAATTGTTTATTAATATGTAGTCAGATGCATAGAAACTTGCACCATCATCAGTATTATTGAAGAATGTTGAATTTGTTATGGTTAGGTTATGGGCATACTCTGTATATAGGCCCATAGCTGTGTGGTTTTGTATAGTCACATTATTCAAACTTGCATTTTGACAGGAGTAAAGATTCACTGAACCATAGTTCGTAACTTTATCTTTTTCTATAACTACATTTTCTAATGACCAATCGTTTTCGTTGTAACAATGGTAATATATTTGGCCGTTTATTTTATTGTTTAGGAAATATTGGTCAAAAGCCCATAGGTCGTTGAATTCTATAGCATTTGTTGTACTACCATTAATTGTGTTATTGATAAAATAATTGTTGTCTGTCCAAGCATGGTAAAGGACTATGCCTCTAACATTATCAATCATAGTATTATTGAAATATGTTCCATCGTTTGTAGCGAACATACTTATTGCTGCGAAAGTATTGCTGGATAATGTATTAGTTGTGAAATTATAGGGGCATCCTTGCAGATCAGCACCTACTGAGTTAGCACTGAATGTATTTGAAGTTATGTTGAACCTTGGTGTATCGCCTTGATCATAAGATAATATGCCTTTATCGTTCGAATTGAAAGTGTTATTATACACTGCAATATCTCGGCTAGTATCTGTTGAAAAAAGTATGCCTTGTTGCGTATTGGATGAGAAGAATGAATCCTTGATAGTTACGTTATAAGAGGCATGTACTTCCAATCCATCATTTGAATTCATTGATACATTAGATGCTTCGATAGTCATATTTGTGACAGTTCCTATATATACTCCATCCTGTGTATTTGAGTAAATCGTATTGTTAAATACTGTGATCTTTTGTGAGTTGACTACTCTTACACCTATTTCAAACTTTGTTATATTACAGTTTCGGATAGTGATATTTTGATGTATAGTCTCGTTAACTCCCCATTCATTTGATCCTGAACCATCTCCAGATACTCCAAAACCCATACAGTTTAAAGTGATATTGTGATTTAGGATGTTGAAGCATGTTCCTGATGTATTCACATCGCTTGTCAGTTGGTATATTTTATCCATTTGATCTAAGTCTTGACAGGAATTGATTTCAACTATGTTTGGTTCTGGAACACCGATTGTAAGGTTGTTTGAACAATTTGTAGATCCATCGTTATAATTATCATTAGGGGTAATGCACCCTTGCCATACTTCTCCCAAATTTGTTTCATGAGATACTATAAGATCTGTTCTATTTTCATATAGGGCTCTTATTTGTTGCGCAGAGAGTACTGTGTTATATACTACAACTTCATCCATTGTTCCAGTAAATGTTGCTGGTGTTGCTGTGCCCCCTCCGAACCCCCAGGTGTCAGAATTTCCTATTTCATTAAAATTCCCAGTATAATTGCTTTTTTCCATAACACCATCTACGTAAATTGTAATATTCGAGGTGACTCTATCCCTCGTTCCTGCGATAAAATGCCAATTTCCGTCATTAATTGAAGTGGTAGAGTAGAATGTTACATCGGAGCCTCCTAAACCTATACCAAAAGCTAATTTACCATTTAATATTGATGTTCCCCAATCATAGACTACTCCGGCCTTTTCGGCATCAAGCAATGGTGCTCCCTCCCACCATTGTGTTCCAACAGTATCATCGTCTGTAGTCTTTACCCAATATGTAAAGCTGAAGTTTGATACACTTGTTTTTGGCATTTGGATAAAGTTATTATTGAATTCGTATGCACCTCTCCCGTCAAATCCTCCAGTTTCGTTATATACAGCACTACTTATATTTCCATATAGATTACCTGAGTAATCTTTAACTCTTGTTTCATTCCAGGCTAATGCTCCACCGTCCATAGGCATGTTCAAGTGCGTAGTTGAAATATTGTTTCTATACCAATTGATGATATTCTTAATTGTATGCCCTTCTGTGTCTGCAGTTGAAACATTATAAACTGTAAGGTTATCATCCGCCGAATTTTCGACTGATGTAGAGTTTAGTGTGGGTGTGCCTTGGGTTGGTACACTATTTGATAATATAGTTATGTTGCCTGAACATTTTGTGTCTCCATCTTCATATCCATCATTAGGTGTTATACAAGCATGCCATACAGATCCTACATCAGTTTCCTGTGAAACTATTTTGTCTGTTCTGTTTTGGTATAGTGTGGATATCTGTTGAGCTGATAGGGAATGATTATAGACTTTTACTTCATCAATCTTTCCATCCCAATATTCACCAAAACCTGTAGCTCTTGTTCCAATTCTTAAATTTGTAGTTGCAGTAGGGCTACAACCAGTTCCCCAAGTATCTCTTTGAGTGCCATCAATGTAGGTATATAACACGCCATTATCATTGACTAAGAGTACATGATGCCAATTAGAATCAAAGATAGCACTATTTGAAATTGGTCCTTTTCCGGTACATCCAGCAATATTGACGTGTAAAGCATCTGAACCACTTTGTTTACCAAACAAGAATTGGTTGCCTGAAGTTTCTCCAAAAATCCAACCCCAACCAGCCCCAGAATTGTCTCCTGTCACCCAAGATTCCAATGTCCAATCAGTGTTAGATAAGTTACTCAATGAAAGAGATGTTTCTACATAATCATTTCCATCAAAGTCATAAGTTCCTCTCCCATCATAACCTCCAGTAGCAAACCAGGTAGCTCCTGTTACAGAACCGTTATTCCCATGACCTGAATAGTCCCATGCATTTGCTGCCGTAGTACCATTAATTTTATCAAAAGGCATATGTAAAATAGTCAGAGATGTTCCATTTTTGTACCAGTTTATAATGTTTTTGACATTATTTCCATCAGTGTCTGTGGTACTTTGGTTGAATACTGTTATGCTTTCAGTAGTACGATTAAATCCATTCGTGGTGTTAATTAATGGTGTTCCATGGGTAGCTTGATTATTGACTAAAACTGTAAGATTGGAACACTTTATGTCTCCATCTTCATGTCCATCATTAGGTATTATACAAGCTTTCCATACTTCTCCAACGTTTGTTTCTTCAGAATCTATTACCCTAGTCTTATTTTGGTATAGGTTCATAATTTGTTCAGGGGTTAAGCTTCTGTTATAGATCATAAATTCATCAATTGTCCCATTAAAGTATCTTGCATTCTGGTCGTCACTAAGACCTTGTCCAATCCAGTAATTACGCACAGATGAGATACTTAACGCTGAACTACAGCTTCCTGTTGACTCAATTGAACCATTTACATAAAATATGCAGGTAGTAGGATTTTTAATAATGGCTACATGTTGCCAATTATCTGCAAATAATTGCACATTTCCAGAGGTGTCATAGCCCGATCCAGTGCCAGCATAAAATGCAAAGGAATTAGTATTTAGGTTATCCTGTTGTATAACCATGCCTTGGTTATTGTCATGGTGGCCAAAGATATTTGCATAAGCAACTTGTGTTGATGCTGGTTTGATCCAAAATGTAAGGGTAAAGTCATTTACTATATTTGGGAAGTAAGTGCCCAAATCGATATAGTCATTTGTTCCATCAAACTGATACGCTCCTCTCCCATCATATCCGCCTGTTGCATCCCAAATTGCTCCGTTTTCAGATCCATTATTTCCTAATCCAGAATAGTCCCATGCATTTGCGGTTGTAGTGTCATTGATTTTTTCAAATGGCATGTTTAGTACAGTTATAGAAGATCCATTCTTATACCAATTTATGATATTCCTGACAACCTCTCCATCAGAATCTGCAGTGGAAGTATTATAGGTAGTTAAATCACTACTAGTCGCATTAGTCGTTGTAGTGGTGTTCAATATTGGTGTCCCTTGTGTTGGAGGATTATTCGCAGAAGTGGTAGTCTCCCCCCCAGTGTACCCAGAAAATTGGGTTACTATAAATGTGACATGTGTTTGGTTCTGTGCTATTGGTATATCTGTCTTTTTCCATTTTGAATCACACGCTTTCACTTGGAAGTTCCAGTCATTACATCTGAATATGGTGTTAACGTTTCCAGTTTTAACTAAGGTGACTAATGCATTATCTAATTCTATGGGGTTAATTGCTAATACTTGGGTTTTAGGGACAATAGCTTGCTGGTTGTAATTGACGAAATTGAGATTAGTTGATTGAATATTTTTTATCTGGGTAAGATTTTTGACACCATTCAGTTTTATAGAATTTTTATATTGGGTTGCTATGCTTAATGTATCTGTGTTAAGTTCAATCTCAAGTTCATATACCTCTCCCTTTTTCTTAAGTTCCTTGAAATTGTACTTGTCCGTCTTTTTCTTAATTGTATTCAATTTTTGTAATGCTTTATTTTTATCGAACGTTGTTAGTAGTTGAATTTTCTTTTCTTTTGTCTTGTTAAGTTTATTACCTTCTGGTATAGTTACATTTAATTTAATTATGTTAGAAGTCTTGTTTACCATCTGGGTTATATTTGACTTAGTCACGTTAGATGTCTTGTTTTCTTTGACTGTGACATTGGTGGTATTTTCCTTAATTGTTGTATTATTAACATTCACAAGGGTTGGTTCCTTTTCTATCTTTACACTTTTGCTTGAAACAACAGTACTGTTTACAATAATGTCAACATAGAGATCTCCTTCACCACTGATATTGAATTCATTAAGGTTGACTATTATCTTATTCTCCTTTACCATTTCCAACACTGGTTTATCTTCACTATACTCGTTCAGGCTGACTCTTACGATACTGGAATTGATGTCCCAGCTTTTGTCTAAGTCAAAGGATAGGGGGTCGTAGGTAACGTATCCTAAGAAGCTCTGTGTTAATACTAATCCTAACAGTGCAATGACCATCAATGTAGCTATTGGTACATAGCTAGGCTTTTCAGGTGTTTTTGTAGGTCTAGGTGCCTTTAACCTATGGGTCTGTTCCTTGGGTAAGTTTTGTAAATTTTGTATCTTGTTATCGTAATATTTCTCCCAATATTCAAAGCTTTTGCCCTTAAGGTAATGGTTAAGCAGATATTCGTATTCTGCATAGGTAATCTTCTCTTCATCGTAATCTTTTGAGAATTGGCATACTTCTTTTCTTAATCTTCGCTTCCTTTTTTCACAAGTTTTAATGTAAGAGGCATACTTCTTTCTACTTAGAAATCTTTTTTCACCCTTTTTCTTCTTACTAGACACCAATTAACATCAGACCTCTTTTGATTCTATTACCTACAATAGAATGTCTTGTTTTTCAGTTTAAATGGTTTGTTTCGACTAATTCGCTGACTTAGTCAGTCAAGTCCAGCCTTTTCTTCTGAAGAAATAAAATGCGGTGCTCATAACGAGTAACATGAATCCTAGTATGATGTAGAACCCATATGGGTGGGTCGATAATGGGAGATATTTGAAGTTCATACCATAAATACCTGAAATTAATGTAGGTAGAAGCAACAATGATGCTATTACTGTGAATGCCTTCATACTTTCATTCAACTTGTTTGATACGGCAGAGAGGTAAGTGCTAACCGTTTCTGTCAATCTTCCCCTTAACAATTCTTCAACGTCTGTCAACTGTAATATTTCTATAAATAGGTCTTCAAAGAGTTCCTTGTTTCTGACAAACTTGCTTCCCCCTCTTTCTAATGAATGAGCGACATCCCTATTAGTTATCAACGCTTTCCTGAAATAAAGGAGAGTTTTCTTTGCGGCAAATACTTTTGCTACTTGGATATTCTTTTTATTTTTCAGTAGCTTATCTTCTAATTTGTCTAAGTTATTCCCCATCTTTTCTAGGATATTATAAAAGTCTCTATTTATCTGTAGGAGTAGTTTGAAAACAAGGTAAGCCATACCTTTATTTGAGAGTAGAGAATAGTCTAGTTTCTTTTCCAATCCATCCAAACTAGTAAGTTTCTCCTTGGATATTGTTAGAACATAATGCTTTGTTATGATGAGCCCTATAGATGCTGTGGATATTTCTGATGCACTATATACTGGGGCTTTCGATATAACTAAAGAATAATTACTTTCATTTTCCAATCTTGCTCTCTCTTCTGGGTCTAAGCAGTTCAAAAGGTCTTGCATATATACGCCTGTCTTGTCTGAGATTTGCTTAAGGGCCTCCTTGCTAGGGTTTATTACCTTTATCCATTTTAGCCTTTTAGTAGAATTAATCTTATCAAAATCAATCTTGTTGAAGCCTTTGTTATTGAACACAAAACATTTTATCATATTGAATAAGTGAGAAAACTCATATATAAATGTTGGCTAATTCAACTCATTCTTAAAATCATCAGTCAACCCATAGATTTTTGGTCTTCTATGGTTCATTGTCTTGACAATCTTTTTTTCATTAAGTTTACTTATCTGTTTCCCTACACTCCCTTCAGAACTATTAAGGATTATGCTAAGCTGTTTTGCAGTCCGGTTACCTTCAAGAAGGATAAGGATAAGTTTCTTTTGCATAGGGCTGAAACAGTTAAGCTTTTTATTACTTATGGGCATGAGATTATTTGGGATTGTAGGTTTTTCTAGTTTGACTATATTGAATAAATCTTCTTTGTTCTTGTAGTCTAATACTTGCTTAATGTTTTTGGGTGTGAATTCTTTATGCTGCAATTCGATACAGAGAAGTTCACAGTTCTCTAATATCTTTCTAGGATTTTTTCTCGCATCATCTACTACTATTTTAATTGTTTTTTCATCAAATGGGTGTTGGTCCTTTGTCCTTATGGATATCAATTCCAATGCTTTTTTTGGTGTTATTCCTGTCAGCTTGATTGTCCTTTTTCCTACTCTGCTCTTGAAGCTATCGACATAGTCATGGATGCTTTTTTCCGTTTGGGCTATGACAACGCTTTTAATTGTGTTATCGTCATATAGGAGTTTGAGCTCTTTCATAAAATTTTCATCACAGTACTGTGCTTCATCTACTAATACTACTGGTTTTCTTATGATGAATTTTCCTATCTTTCTTTGAATGCTAAAGAACTCATTCAATCCTTCTGCATTGATATAATGGACTTTATACCTTCTTAGTTGTTTCTGTAGCCATTTTAAAAGGGATGTTTTGCCCACGCCAGAGTCTCCTGTGACTATACAGATATCGCCTGAGTTGACATAGTCAAGTATTCTTGTTTTCTCTTTTTCTCTGTCCACTAGTTCAGTACTGAACTTTATCAGAAACGGGTTCTTATTCCAGTTGTACTTCTTATACCACATTTAGATACACCTTTTAATTTTGACTTAGTCAAATACTTTATAGGTATTTCAGTATATAAAGATTTCGGCTGGAATTAAAGCTTACCTTATTTTAGTTAATGGTTTGAAGTTACCGGAAGTTTTTTATATGTGTGCAATATTCTGTGTATAAACAAAAAATCATGAGTATACAAAATGGCGACTTTAACATTATCTATTCCTAATGATTTGAAAGAGAAGTTGGATAGGCACTCCGAAATAAATTGGTCTGAGTATTTGAAAAAGAAGTTGGCTGTTAGAGTTGAACAGCTGATAAAGTTCGAATCCTTGGTTAAGGAGGGTAAGATTTGATGGCGTCTATTACTTTATCAGTCTCAGAGGATTTTAAGTCTCAGTTAAATCATTTTTCTTGGGTCAATTGGTCTGAGGTTGCTAGGGGGGAGGCCAGAAAGAAAGAGATACTTGAGCGTTATACTCTATCTGGAAAATTAAGTTCTGAGGATAAGGAGTTTTGTGAAAAAATTGATTGGCACCCGGTGGATGAGTTGCCTTTGAGAAGAGAGTTTGTTAAGGATTTGAAGAAAAGGGATGGGGGGAAAGCAATCAAAGTAGAAGATTTTGCTAAGAGGTATGGTTTGAAAATATAGATTTCCGATTTCTTCGTAAAAACACTACGTTTTTTTAAGAAAGATTTATCAAGCAGTTTTTTTGAAGGTTTTTCATGTATGATTTAATACTGGAACCTAGAGTTAATAAGATATTTAAAAAACTTTCAAAGAAGAACCCTCGACGTTTGTTAAAGGTGTATAAGAAAATTCAAGATCTTAGAATTAATCCATTTCATCAATACAAGTCTTTAAGATATGATTTAAAGTCGTATAGTCGGGTGCATATAGAAAATCACTTTGTTTTAATTTTCAAGCTTAATCATATAAAGCAGTGTGTTCATATATTTGGATTCAAACATCATGATGGTGCTTATAGAAGAAAATAGCAACTAATTTAAAGGAGAGTTATATTAGAAATTATCGGAGATATGATGGAACTTACTAGATATGGTCAATCAGGAGTTATTATTCAAACTAATGGCAAGAGAATTTTAGTAGATCCTAGCACGTATCGTTGGGAAGAATCTTGTTTGAAGGATAATCTTAAAAATATAGATGTACTTTTAGTGACCCACAAGCACAGTGATCATTGTAATGAGTTAGCTTTGAAGAATATTTTTACAAACTCTAATGTTAAGTTTTTCACTAGCCAAGAAGTTGCCAAATCTATCCCTGAATATTCTCCTAAAATCGTGAAAGTTGGTGATGTTATAGAATTTGATAGTCTTAAAATTGAGGTTGTCAAGGCAATCCATGGTTTCATCCATTCTCTAAAAGGGGGAAAAGAAATTTTTGAGAACATAGGTTTTATAATTGATGATGGTAAAAAGAGAGTTTATATTACTGGTGATACCATATGTTTTGATAACGATTATAAGTGTGATGTTGTCTTTGTCCCTGTATGTAATCATGGGCTTGTGATGGGAACATTTGAAGCAGCCCTTTTTGCTAAAGCAACTGGGGCATCCTTAGTCATCCCGAACCATTACGATAACCTTGAAAGAACAATTTGAGAAACTTGGTTTGTATTATAAAATCTTATAACTTGATGAAACTATAGAAGTTTAGCTCTCATACTTCATAAGCCAACACTCTTTGACACTTTTCACGTTGATAAACTTAACTAAGAATTCTTTTATTTTGTCAAGGTTATACTTTTTATCTAATTTAAGATCAAAGTTTATTCTTACATAATCTGGTTTTTCAAAGCATGCTACATCATGTAAATTGGAGAATGTTTCCAACGCTTCAGTCAACCGATATTTATCTTCTATTTTTTCAAGGTAACCTTTCTTTGAAAGTATTGATATGATGTCATAAAGCTCAGAAAATTGGACTCCAGATTTAGAAAAAAGCTCAGATGGCTTGAATTCCTTTAGCTTTACTGCTATCTGTAAAACTTTACTTTGTTGTTGAGATATTTCTTGTAAATTTAAGTTAAGTAAAGAGATTCCTGATCGCTTTTCGGTATCTGTGATTATCTGTGCTTCATTCAAATCAATGAGGATATTGAAATCATCTTCGCCCTGATTACACCGTAACATTGCGCAAGGTACCAATGCTGTTTTTATCTTTATGGGTTCATCACTCATGAGCTTCAGATCTTCCTTTGTTATCTTTTGCTGTATTACTTGCAGCATCTCTCCTTCAATCTGCTCAAAATCCTTTACCTTTTCCTCGAAAGTTTCTTCCTCAATTTCAGGTTTTTCCTCTGTCTTTGCAGTGAAGATGTTTATTGCTTCCCCTCCATGTTTAGTCCTTCTTGGCCTAACATTAACAAAAATTGGCAATTCTAATATGCCTGTAACCAAAGCAGTTCCTATAGGTATGTTTTTCACTTCCTTTTCAGTCTCTGCTGTTATCCCTTCTACAGAATTTGATACAGCTTTGAGGTCATTTGGGTTCGTCACCTTAAGTATGAACTGTGTCGATGCTTGTGAGAGCACGCTTTTTTCGACACGTGATGGTCTCTGTGATATTATCCCCAACCCCATCCCGAACTTCCTTCCCTCCGCAGCCACTTGCCTTATTATCGCTGAAGACTTCGCCTCACCGAAACTTCTTTCAGGCGCAAAATTATGGGCTTCCTCAATTAATAGGAAAAATGGTGGTATGTTGCCTTTCTTTCTTTCCATAAAAAGGTCACTTATGAGTTTGTACGCAACTACTTGCTGCAATTCTGGGGAAGTCCCCTTGAGATTTATGATGGATATCTTCCCAGCTTGTACAATCTCGTTCATTGTTGTATAATTGTCAGAGAATAAGTTTAGTTTCCTAACATAATCTATTATGTTTATCAGAGTCCATTTCGAGCTGCTCTCTTCCTGTGTTTCCAGTTCAAAAACAAGCTCATTGAAGTCAGCATTCTTTCCTAAGTTTTTTATTGCAGAATAAAGTATGCCTACTTGTGAATTTGAAAGTTTTGCTGGAAGTAGATGTATGAGTTCTTTTGGGCTCAAACCTTTATTGCTTAACCTTAGTTTCCTCGCTTCTGGATTTATCTCGGTGTCTATTGTGAATTCCTGCACTGCACTGAGATACCCTTTAGGTTTTACGTCAAACTTCTCCATAAGGTTTTTGTGTTTTGGGTTGGGATATTTAAATGTATTATACTCGCCATGAGGATCTAAAACTACAATTGGAATTTGGTGCTCAAGTATCTCTTCTAGTATATCTCCTGCAAGAAAGCTCTTTCCCGCTCCGCTTTTCGCAAGAATTACTACGTGTTTTGTAAGTAGTTTGTTCAATTCAATGTAGACTTTAAGATTATCCCTTCCATCCAACAACCCTATGTATGCAGAGCCGGTTTTTTTATTAAGCCCAAGGGTTTCCTGTATAAATTCATCCTCAGCCCTTAACACTTCAATCCCTGGCTCTGGTGGAACTCTCAATCCTCTCAACAATCCATCTTCATTCCTATAGCCCAAGACATTACATATGGCTATGGTCTTTTCAGAATCTTTTTCTATCTCTATAATCTGTGCAAGAAAATAATAGTCATCTTTATGCATTACTTGGAGATATTCAAACTTTTCTGCTTTTCCTTCTATCTTGAACTTGAAGCTGTTTGTTGAAGTTTTTCCTATTATTTTTCCTAAGATCATAT
>CAZUKZ010000015.1:0-24507 GCA_964621125.1 Candidatus Woesearchaeota archaeon | reverse complement strand
TCATTAAAAAACGGCATCCGTATTTTAATGTTTCTACTTCAAACCCTCAAACAAACAGTAAAGTATTTAAATAAACCTCATTTTCATAGATGCTATGGCACTGACATCAACAAGATCATTAAGGAAAACCAGCGGGGGAAGATACCAGTCCTCTAGGAAGAAAAGAGTATATGAGACTAGGAACCAACCAATCCTAACAAAAGTCGCTGAAAGGAAGGTTAAGACCCGTAGAACCATAGGAGGGAACGTAAAGCAAGCTCTTCTTTCAGTTGATATTGTCAATGATTATGATCCTAAAACAAAGAAGCATTCTAAAGTTAAATTAAAGACTATTCTTGAAAATACTGCCAACAGACACTTTGTAAGAAGAAACATTCTTACAAAAGGTGCTATAGTGGACACTGATTTGGGGAAGGCCAAAGTTACCTCAAGGCCAGGGCAAGAAGGCACAATCAACGCAATCTTGGTAAAATAACTCCACAAGCAATCTAGGTTTTAAATATAAATGTTCCGAAAGATTTATATATTACTTGTCGAATATGTATTTAAATATTATGCTATCATATAGTATACTTGGAGGAATTTTTCATGTCTAGTATTAAAAAATGCCCTGAATGTGGGAGTGTTAACCTTGTCCTTAACAAAGAAAAGGGAGAGGTTATATGCAAGGATTGTGGACTGGTTATAGAAGATAAGATGATCGACTTCGGCCAGGAATGGCGAGAATTTGACCATGACCAAGCAGCCAAGAGAAGGCGCACAGGCGCTCCAGCCACATGGACAAAGTATGATAAGGGTATAGGCACTGATATTGGACAGAAAGGTGATATTTACAAATTAGGTGGCAAGGGTAAGAATAAGTTCTTCAGACTAAGAAAATGGCAATACAGAATAAGTACAGCTATTGAAAGGAACTTGAAACTAGCCTTAGCTGAATTGAAGAGAGTTGCATCCTACTTGAAATTACCTAAATCAGTTGAAGAAGAATCTGCAAGAATTTATACTATGGCTGTACAGAGAGGGTTAGTAAGAGGAAGAAGCATGGAATCTGTCGTTTCTGGTGCACTTTATGCAGCATGCAGGCGTCATGAGATACCAAGAACTTTGGATGAACTTTCAGAAGCTTCTGGAATTGACAAGAAAGAGATAGGAAGAACATACAGATTTGTTACAAGGGCTTTAGGTATAAGAATTCTACCAAGCAACCCGATTGATTACCTTCCAAGATTCGCATCAGCACTAAAACTTTCAGCAGAAACCCAAAGTAAAGCTGTAGAAATACTTGAGATGGCACAGAACTCAGAACTCACTTCAGGTAGAGGACCCACGGGAATTGCGGCAGCTTCATTGTATGTTGCAGCATTAATCAACAATGAGAAAAGGACACAGAGGGAAGTTGCTGATATCGCCGGAGTTACAGAAGTTACTATCAGGAATCGTTACAAGGAACTCTTGAAAAAGCTTAATCTCAAAGACCAAATAAAAAAACTTAAAAAAGAAGAGTGATTTTTATTTATTTCTATTAGTAAAGCTTAAAAGTCAACTTATCTTACATTTTGTTTATATGCTTAACAAAAAAAAGGGGCAAATTACAGTATTTGTTATATTAGGTATTGTTGTCATAGCCGTAATAATTCTGCTTGTTACATTAACAGGGATTTTTAGTTCAAGTAAAGCTCAATCTGAAGTGAAAAGCGTTTCATCATTCCAACAGGATGTAGGATCTGTCAAGATTATTGTAAGCAACTGCCTAAGGAAAAGTATCCAGGATGCCTTCCCTAAACTAGTTAAAGTTAGTGTGAATGATGAATCCGACTATCTTAAGAAGCTTGAGAAGGAAGTAGGGATACATATTACAACTTGCGTTAAACCAAATTCATTTTCTTATTTGAAATCAAAAGTTAAGTTTGTTAGTAATGTTCCCAAAGCAGATATTACATTTAGCTCTAATAAAGATTCATTCAATGCCAAACTAGATTATGAAATTACTGTTGAAAGAGGTTCTAATTCAAATACTTTGAAAAGTTTTTCTGTCCAAATTCCCCTTACAAGCAAATGTTGTATTCCAGTTTCAGTCAGCAGTAAGTCTAAATGTGTTGCTAAGGGTTCTGGAACATTTAATGTATGTGGGTTTGAATACAAAGTAAAGAAAGGGGACAGTTTATTAGAAGGAGGGAACTGCCTTGCGTGCTAGGTATCCTGTTTTGATCATTGTTCTCATTCTGATTTTATCTTTTGTTAGCTTTTACGCATTTAGTTCATCAGACATTATTTCTATAAAAGGGTTAAAAATTAATGTAATTCCTAACTGTGAGCTTGGAGGCTTTACCCAATGTGAAGATATAATCGGTCCAGTTTTCAATTACAGTAAACACGGGATCCTATCTGATAAAAAAATATTAACTTTCCCTCCAGAAGGTACTGCATGGAAATCGAAAGTCTATCCAAGAGGTTTGATCAATTGTGGTGACCCAACAGCTGTAGTGCTTGCAAGATATGATTACTCAAAGAAGGAATGGATACCTGTAAGTAAAGATAAAGACGTAACATACCATTCAAATCTAGGAGGGGTTAAAGTTAAGGTTGAATTGCAAACTTTAGGAGCGTTTGCATTATTCCCTAAAACCTCAAAGATAACTAAAGAAGAAGCTAAAAAAGGAGAAAAAGATTGTATGCCTTTAAGTTGTGGCAACTTTACCCCTATTGAATTCGATCCCTTCACAAAAAAAGTCAAACCAAGCGATAATTTAAAGTTAAGAGTCTGCGGATTTTTGCAATATAAAGGATGTATACCATATGGTGAAAAATGTGATGAAAATTGCCCTCAAGGTTTCCATCCCAAATGCCCTAAACAATGTACTAATAGCGAATCAATATCTGATTGTTGTGTCCCTGCATTAGATGGCAAATGTGATCCTGATTGTTGGGTTAATGAAAAAACTACTCCTTCTGGCCCAGTTACCATTGATGCAGTAGACCTTGACTGCTACAATAAAGGAGCAACTAAAGATATCCTTAAAAAAGCTAAAGGATCCAGAACATACACATATACAAGAAAAGGATCTAATGTAGCTAGAAACAGGCTCCAAGGATTTGATAAAGAAATAACCATTGATTTTACACAAATAAGTGAAGTTGGAAACCACCCCCTTATACTAAATGGTCCAATAAAATTTGATGTAAGCTACGATTCAAGTTCAAGATATAATGGGTTCTGGTTCATGGACTTTAAAATTGTGGATATGAGAGGAAATGAATATTTATTATTTCCAATACATGAATCAAACTTAAAAGGTTATGATTCCATCATGGGAGGCTTAGATGAACAAGCTCATTCAGATGGTTGCGCATATGATGATGCAACAGATGACACAGCATGGGATACATCTCCCGGACCCGAACCTGAACTTCCAAAAGTTTACGGTACAACAGGATTAGAATACGGAGATGAATGGTGTACTTCTTGTGGACAATATGAAGGAGATTATAGTAATCTTTGGAACTATTTTGTAACCTATAAGAATTTGTTCTTTGTAAGCAGCGCTCAAGAAGATGTTACAATGTTTAATCTTCCACCAACTACTGTCAAAGCTGTTAAATTCAAAGTAACAAGAGATTTCATTAATGTTGACCCCTCTTTCAAGATTACTTTCAACTACACAAACATTGACCCAGATCCAGATAAAGACGGATTTAGTACATTAGAAGATTGTGATGACTCAAACCCAAAGATTAATCCTGCAGCTAAAGAAGATTGTTTAACGAATGTAGACGATAATTGTAATGCAGAATGGAACCAAGTAAATTATTCAGAAACCTACGCACTTGATCCAGAATATAAGTCAGTAGATAATTGGAAAGTACAACATTACTTAGCCCCATGTAAAGGCTGGATTGAAATAATTAGTGATGATGCAGAAGTGTACATGGAGATATGGAAAAAACCTCAATTTGCATCAGAATATAAAGCTTACCAATTCGAAAAAAAAGCAATAAAGTATGACAAAACAGATTCAAGAAATACTAAAGTTGACTCTGACATTAATATGCCTGACCGTTCAAGAGAACTATGGGATGAACTAGGAAAAGGCGTTAAATTAGGTATTTGGAAAGATTTCCAAAAGATCTTTGTCAACTATAGGTGGATTGGTGAAGGTTGGAACAATCCTGATCCAGAAGAAGGAAGATCAGCAGATAATATTGGAGATGATTGCTGGTATGAAGGTGACCCTGGTGGTTGTGATATAGAAGATAGTGCCCCTAGCTGTACTCTCACTGCTTTAGATGATACTGGCAAATCTCTTGGCGGAGGTATAAGATACGGCGAATGCTATGGACAAACTGAAGACCTTTGTGAAGATAATTTAAGAACATCAACCATGTGGAAGAATAAAGGGGGATACTGGGACAGAGACGGAACAGCTATAACAAAAGATTCAAAATTCCATATGGAAAAAGGAGACCTTATTCTTATATATGCCAGTACAGGAGGAACTGGACCAGATATAGGAGTAACTTTTCAACCATACTGCTATAATGTTACCAAGAAAAAAACTTTAACTGCAAAAGAAAGAAATGATTGGCTGAATGAAGGAATTTGTAAAGTTCAAGAAACAAAAATTTTTATTTGCAAAGGAAAA
Source organism: Candidatus Woesearchaeota archaeon (assembly GCA_964621125.1). GTDB lineage: Archaea > Nanobdellota > Nanobdellia > SCGC-AAA011-G17 > GW2011-AR17 > CAZUKZ01. The sequence continues at coordinate 19,867 of CAZUKZ010000015.1, read as the reverse complement.
ACAAATTTCAATTCAGAAAAAAGGCAATGTTTTCCAGGTAAAGAATTATGCCAAAAATCTATAAAATCAGATGCAGAACTAGAAAAATCACAATGCAAATATAAGATCCCTACAGATGCCAAACCAGGCATATACGACTTCTCAGTTTACGTCTGCAAAACCGGAGAAAAATGCTACAAATATTATGAGGACACTTACAGTGTTTGTAGTTCAAAGGAAGTCTGCAGTAAAACAAGAAACCCAAACAACATAGACATGGACTGTGATAAGCTCAAACCTTACGAAGAAGAGCTTGGTAAACCAATATATTCAAAAGCTAAAGACCCTGACTGTAAGGGGACATGCACAGAAGGCCAATGTGATTTTGTAAAGAAGCAGTGGTGCGACTGGTCATCAGGAACAGGCACATGGACGAAGACAAGCTATTGCCAGAAATGTGGCACAGAAGACTCAAGCTGCGGAATAGGTAAAATCTGCCAGTCAACAGAAAAGAGCTGTGGCTCTGGCTGTAGAGAAAAGGCCTGCGACATCTCATCAAACTCATGGTGCAACAAAGGACTATGGGAGAAAACAAACTACTGTACAAACTGTGGAACTAAAGACTCTGACTGTACTCAATCATGCAGTCCCGGATGTGACATAGCAGCAAACCTAAGCTGCCTCCAAGGAGGATGGGTGACAAAAGATACGACAATGTTGATTGGAGGATACTGCGCTAAAGGATCTACATGCTCAAAGATAGACAGTGAATGCTCTTCAATCAAATGCACTCCAGGAACATGTGATAAGAAAGCCAACAAGTACTGCAATTCAAACGAAGTGTGGCAGTCTACAGACTATTGCACAGAATGCGGAGCCACTGATTCAGACTGTGGTACAAAACCTTGTAAAGAAGGAACATGTGACAAAAACGCACAGAAATATTGTAAAAACAAGCAATGGGTCTCAGACAACTACTGCGATATCAACATCTGCGGATTGAAAGACTCTTACTGTGTCTGTTCAAAAACAGAATCCAAAGAAAAAACATGCAATGATCAGAAAGACAACGACTGTGATGGGAAAATAGACTGTTATGATATAGACTGCAAGAACACAACTTACTGCATTGAATATCTAAAGATAGCATCTATGGTTATAGGCCAACAAACCAACTGTTTCAAAGGTGGTACAACCTACACTGTAAACTCAAAAAGTCTTTGCGAATATGGAAACAAAACTTACTTAGGCAACAGTAAGTTCGACTCATGCAAAGGGGGGAAGGGACCTCAAACAGAAGTATGTAATGGTTATGATGATGATTGTGATGGTTCTGTAGATGAAGGGTGTGGAGGCTGTAAGACCGGAGAGACAAAAGTCTGCGGAACAATTAGCGGAAGTTGTGGCGGCGGATTGATGACATGCAACTCCAAGGGTTTTTGGGAAGCCTGTCTTGGTACTGGATTTGTAGCCCCAAAACAAGAAATATGCAATGAAATAGATGATGATTGTGATGGAGAGATTGACGAAAGCTGTGCATGCATCGACGGAAAGAACCAGACATGCGGTTCGGACATAGGAGCATGCAAGAAAGGCGTACAAACATGTGTAAGCCAGAAATGGTCATCCTGTTTAGGAGAGATAAAGCCAATTAAAGAAATATGTACAGATGGTGTCGATAATGACTGCGATGGTAAAATTGACAAATTAGACTCTGACTGCCAGGCATCAAAGACACTAAAGCCAACATGTTATGATGCAATAAAAAACCAAGATGAAAAAGGAATTGATTGCGGAGGTTCAAAATGTCCAGCATGTAAACAAGTCACTTGTAATGATAGGCAAAAGAACGGGGATGAGACTGGAATAGACTGTGGAGGAAAAAAATGTCCAGCATGTAAGGGGACTGTAAAAAAGAAAACCAAAGTAAAGGTAGCACCTTCTTCATACTGCGGTGATGGCACTTGTGATTCCAGTGAAACAGCAAAAACCTGCGCATCAGACTGCAAGAAAAAATCAACAACGAATATCTTTTCAATTATCCTCCCATTACTTATACTCATCCTAGTAGCTGGTTCAATATTCATCCTTTACAAGAAAGGGATCCTACAGAAATACATAAAGATCAAAGGCAAAGGACAACCACCAACCCCCCCACAATTCCCAAAACAACCAATGAAACCGCAATCACCGACCCAAGGATCCCAACCACAAAAACCCACTATGCAAAGAAAACCCTTAGGTACACCCAAAGTGTTCAAAAGCAGGGAAGATGAAGCTTTCGAAAAGTCTTTGAGAGAAAGCCAAGAACTTTTCAAGAATAAATAGCTTTACCCCATTTTCAATATCTCAGTCAATTCTTTAACACCAATATTACTTCTCACACCCTGGATCTCAAAGTGTGTCCTTGAAACCTTGTATCCTAATTTTTGTATTTCTGCAATCAAATCATTTATCTTCAACTTTATTGGAATTTTAAGTTTTCTACAAATCTTAGGAATATTGTAATAGCCAAAGCTCCCAACATCCGCCTCCTCTTTAATGAACCTTATCCTATCAAAACTCTTTAAACTAATATCCCAAAGTTTACCAACCCACAACGGCCCCCCCTTCATCATTATCTGGCCACAACAATCCGTCCCATGAAAATTGGAATTTAGACATTTAGGACAGTAATAAAGTCTCTTATGTTGCTTGATTATTTCATCGCATTGCTTGTTACCTTCCCCACATCTAAAGTATACCCTGAAATAATGGTCAGAACAATGAGAAAACACAGGGATTAACGCCTTAGAATGCGCTAATGCAGCTTCCTGTACCCTTTTTATAAGAATTCTTATACCAATCTCCCTTGAAAAGCCACATTTCAAGCTCCTGGAGAGATATTTTCTTAGGCACGGCTTGACATAGTGCCCTGTCAAACAAGCCAAATCAGTAGCTGTTATAGCTAATACCGCACCATTCTTCAATGAGTATACTGCAGAGTCTAGAAAAGGCACAGGCGTCCCGAAAGGGTCTATGTCCACATAATCAAACATCTCTTCCCTCAAGAGGATATTTGCGTCTTTGTTCTCTACTTTTAGTTTGATATTGTTTAGTTTAGCGTTCTCTTCTATTAGTTTGGACGCTTCTGGATTAAGGTCATTGGCTGTAATATCCATCCCAACTTCCTTGTTTAGCCTTAACGCCCTTACTCCCGACCCAGCCATTGGGCAGCACCCCTTCTTAAGCTTTAGATTTTTTACAAGCCATACTGATATATCCCTGTTAAGCTCCATCTTTGGGTTGAAGAATACTGTTAATTTCTTGCTTATTTTGCCTTTTGGTGCTTTGAACTCTACTTTCCCTTCCTTGAACCTTTCCATGATTAAATTGAAGTTTAGTAGGAGAATAAAAAGGTATTGGTAAGCGGTAAGTTTACTTGGGTTGTATTGGATGTTAGGAACTTACGTGAGATGTGACGTTAAACCTTACTTGCCGCCATCACAAACAATACCCAAAAACCCATCACAACTCCAGCACCATAAAGGTTAAATATTCAAAATAAAGAAGAATTAGCTATGAAAACAGTAACAATCATAGGTTTAGGATACGTAGGTTTACCACTAGCCATCCTTGCAACAAATAAAGGATTTAAAACCCACGGACTCGAGATAGACAATCAAAAAGTAGAGGAGATAAGACAAAATCATCCAAACATAATCCTCAACCACCCAGAAGCTATACAAGAATCAGAAATAATAATCATATGCGTACCAACGCCAGTAGATGCCTCAAAATACCCGGATCTATCATACGTCAAAGCAGCCACGAGCACAACGGCCAAGAGCCTAAGATCTGGACAACTAGTAGTAATAGAATCCACAGTCAACCCTGGAGTCACAGAAGAGGTAGTAAAGCCAATACTTGAAGAGTCAGGATTGAAGGCAGGCCAGGACTTCTACTTAGCCCACTGCCCGGAAAGGATCAACCCAGGAGACCCAAAATGGCACGTAGGCAATATCCCAAGAGTAGTAGGGGCAATATCAATGGAGGGATGCCATAAGGCAAAAATCTTCTATGAGAACGTACTGGACGCTCCAGTGAAAGCAATGAGCAATGTAAAGACAGCAGAGGCTGTGAAGATTGTCGAGAATGCCTTCAGGGATATAAATATAGCTTTCGTCAACGAGCTTGCAAAATCCTTCACAAGGTTCGGCATTGACATCACAGAAGTAATAGACGGAGCAAAGACCAAACCTTTCGCTTTCCTTGCACACTATCCTGGGGCCGGGGTTGGCGGGCATTGTTTAGATAGAAATCAATTATTGTTCCTAAACAACTCAGGAGATTACGTAGATGAAATCAGAAATAATTCAAAAGTGGCCAAGATAGGAGAATCGACACTCATTGCCCCAGACAGACAAATTGAAGCCCTCTCATTCAATTTAAAAACAAAAAAAGTAGAATTGAGGAAAGTCACTTGCTTCTCAAAGACAAAGAGAAAGAATATCTTAGAAATAACCGCCAACACAGGACACAAGATCAAGGTTTCTGATAAGCATCCTATGATTATACATGAAAAAGACAAATTTAAGGTTAGGTTTGCTAAAGACCTAAAAGAAGGTGATCAAATTCCTCTTGTTTTAGAACTCCCAGAAAAAGAGATAGATAATTCTATTGATCTTATTTCTAAAATACCAAAAGGATGGTATAAAAAGATTAGAGTAAAGCCTCTTAAGGCAGATTTTAGAAAATTCAAGGATATCATAAGCAATAAAAAAGAATGGAAATCCAATAAGACAATTCAAGCGCGAATACATGATAGCTATGTCAAATATAATTTTCTTCCATTAAAATTATTTTTAGAAATAGAAGATGAATTGCCATTTGATAGAGAAAGTATATTGTTGGTGACAGGAAGGGGACCCTCAACAAATCAGATAAAAGCTATAATCCCTCTTGATAAAGATTTTATGAGGCTTCTAGGATACTACCTTAGTGAGGGCTGTGTTACAAAAGATAAAAGTAGGCGGGTAAGATTCACTTTTCACAGCGAAGAAAGTGATTTAATTGAGGATACAACCAACTGCCTTAAAAAATTAGGTCTCAACTATTCAAAATACAAAGACAAAAATTTTAAAAGCCTTACAATTAAAGCTTCCTCAAATATCTTCGGTTTTCTCATACAAAACATACTCAAGTGTGGAAAAGATAGTTATGATGCTAAAATACCTAATGATTTTGTAGTAGCTCCAAAGAAACTCAGGAGAGAACTACTTAAAGGTTTAATGAGAGGAGATGGAGGCGTATACTTCGAAAATAGAATTAAGAATTACAAAAAAAACAATAAGTCTTATTCACATAAAACCTGTAGTGCAACCGCTAATTTCTTCTCAATAAGCAAAGAATTATTTCATCAAACTAGCCTTTTATTGTTAAGTGAAGGAATAACACATTCATTTGATAAAAATCGTCCACTTTTAACCATATCAGGGTATAAAAATTTAAAGAAATTAATCCCTATATTTTCCGGAGAAAAAAAAGGAAAGATTGAAAAATATTTTAAAAACAAATGTAAATACACTAAAAGTTTAAATCACCAAATTTATGATACTTATTCCACTGTCCCAATCCAAAGTATCAAGCTCTTGCCACCTGCAGAACTTTATTCACTAGAAGTAGAAGGAACTAATACTTTTGTTACAGATTGTGGCATAATAACCCATAACTGCATCTCAGTGGATCCCTATTACCTCATAGAGAAGGCAAAGAGGCTAGGGTTCGACCATAAGTTCCTAAAGCTCGCGCGTACGATAAATAACAGCATGCCTCGCTACACAATAAACTTGGTTGTCGATGCATTGAACAATGTTGGCAAGAGTGTCAAAGGATCCAACATAGGTATCCTTGGTTTGGCGTACAAGGGAGGGGTAGGAGATCTAAGAGAAAGCCCAGCATTACATGTGGTAAAGGCGTTGGAGGAGAAAGGCGCAAAGCTAAAGATATTCGACCCGTACATCCCATCCATGAGCAACTGTTCAATCGATGAAGCTATCAACAATGTTGATGCAGTCGTCCTTCTTACATCCCACCAAGAATTCAAAGATTTGGATTATTCTAATTCTAAAATAGTCATCGATGGCAGAAACTTCCTGGACAAGAACAGGATTAAACAAACTTGTAATTACTTTGGTATTGGCAGAGAATAAAACGCCGTGGCCCGGATTCGAACCGGGATATCCAAAAGGAAACAGGCTCTCAAGGCCTGCGCAGTACCAGGTTGTGCCACCACGGCATATAGCTATTGTGCGATTGACTCATTTATAAAATTACCGCTTTTAAAATCAGTTTTTCTTTAGTATTTATCGTCAAAACCTTATAATTCTAAACAGATTCTCTACATTAAACGTAAGAAAATACTGTACGATAAACCTTACTTACCGCTATTCCTAGAAATATAAACCCTAAACCCACCCTGCTTAGCTATAGCTTCCATGTTCCCAAACACTTCTTCCATCTTCAAGCTTAATGTTTTCCCACCTTTCCTATGCCTCGCCACCATCTGCAACGACCCACCATCCTTAAGATAATCCTTAGCCATCTCAATCATCCGAAAGCACACTTTCTTGCCTGCAGTCTGCGGAGGATTCAATAATATGACATCAAACTTCAAACCCTCAACTTTTTCATACATATCCCCACACCTAACCTTAACATTCTTCAGTCTCTTAGTATTTAACTTAGCAACCTTACACGCCCGAGGATTCACATCAGTTAAAACGACTTTCCCTGAAGTCAATTTAGAGGCTATCAATCCTATAACCCCATTCCCGCATCCCAAATCTAAGATATTATCCCTTTCCCCAATAACCATCTTCTCAATGAGAAGCTTCGACCCCCTATCTAACTTCTTAGCAGCAAACACTCCAGTGGAAGAAAAGAAAGAAATGTCAAATCCTCGAAGCACAACATTTATCTTAGTTAGCTTAATATTAGAACTCTGTTCCTTGGAATAGTAATGCTCTGCCATTTACATATCTGATCTCATTATCCCTAATAAGACAAAAGCAAATCTATTTGCCGCCCTCATTATCTCATCCTCAGTCGTGCCTTGGATGATGGTACAATGTCTTTTAGTATACACTTTTGTCTCGTTCCCTAGCTTCAGCCAAAACACAGAGCTTGTTGTATTTGCATCTTCGCATGTCTTGACAAGCATGTTTTTGTACGGCGAAGTAACAGCAGCTTTCATAGGTATGTTGAAGAAATAAGGATTGTCTATTATCTTATCCAACTCCAAAGCAGCTAACGTAACTTTGCTTGACATATTGGCATTAGGGTCTATTGTTATAAAAATCTCCTGATCATTCAACATTCTGTTCTTTGCAGAAAAGGGCACATATATATCTGATACATCCAATGGACCATACCTGAACATGACCTTAAATGGTTGAGGATTTTTTCCAAAATGAACAATAATCTCATAATGTGTAGATAATCCATCGTTGATTTTCTTCACTGGAAACGAGGACCATCCGTTAGAATAGTTATACCTCTCATAACTATCTTCCTTGACTACAAACCCAGAATAGACATTAACACCAACCACGATCCCCACTATCACAAAGGCAATAATTAGACCGTATATAAGATTAGATATAGATTTCTCAGACTTTTCATCCTTGACATTTTTAGACCCTCCAAAAGCAAAGGACTTGGGACTGTCATCAATAGGCAAGTCTATCTTTATGTCAGCTCCATTTTTTTCATCCATCATATCATCTCCATATAAAGCTTATCGACTAGCTTAGTAAGATACTTACCTTGTATTGTTAAACAATTATTATTTAAATTTATCGCAGTTTTATTATCTTCTTTAAAAACAACAACCCCTATTTTATCAGTAGTATCTGTACAATTTTTTAACGGTAAATCTACACATGCTTGAATGTCCACTGTACATGCTCCAACTTTTGTAGGACTTAAAGGAATATTTTTCTCAAACATGTACAAAGCTGTCCTTACACTTTCCCTTGGATCAGAACTGATATAAATCTTATCCAATAAGTTTAATGTGCTTATGTATGGGATTTGAATTGAAATATTCTTAAGCTCACTAGGGCTCGTCGCAAGGAATACTTGCTTTCCTCCACCCGTATAGCCCACCCAACCATTTCCAGTATTGGTGAATTCAATGCCTTTATACGTCTGCAAGCCTTGCTTCTCTTCCCCATAAGATTGCATCAGGCTCCCGACCATGACAAGTATAATAAATCCGCCTATCGCAGCAGTCACCAGTTTCTGTTTCTTTGAAAATGTTTGTTTTGTTTTTCTCTTTTTTGTCTTCATGTAGAGAATTAGAATTAATTGGTAAATAAAAAGCTTTCGATTAAGAATGAGGAAAAAATAAAAAAATAAAAAAGGTTAGAAGGTTTATGCCTTCTTAGCTGCTGCCTTGGCTGCTGGCTTCTCTACTTTGATGTCAGTCATTGTCGTTCCTTTGACAAGAGCTTCTGCACCACTCCAAGTATAGCTGCCAGAATTAGCAAGTGCCTTAGCTGCTCTTCTGGTATCTGTTGCGGTTGTACCTGCAACTAGCATAGCTACTTTCTTGCCATTTGCTGCAAGTTTTACCATAGCTTCACCAGTCTTAAGTGACCACTTGCCACAGCTTAAACCGAATACTGTCTCAGCCAACTTGTTTGCACAAGGTCCACCTACAACTACTAAGTTGTATGCAGTAGGGTCTGAAACTTCGCTAGCTAGCTTTGTGACAGGTGTTATTGCCACAGGTTTGTAAGTTGTACTTCCAGCTACTACCTTAGACGTTTTGCCAGTTACGGTTACAAGAGCTCTAAATTCAAGACCTAAATCACCTGGAACTTCAAACACAAATTTGTCAGCTTCAATGTTTGACTTCGGCTTCTTGATAACAAGACCATCTTGTGTCCTGATGTCCTTATCCCAACTGCCTCTATCTACTCCAGCAACGAAGAGATCACCATCTTGTATTGTTGTCCCTGAACCTAACTTTGTTTCAGACGAATCACTCTTAACCTGTAAGATTACAGCGTCATAAATTTCTGTACCCATAGCAGGTATGGTCAAGTTATACTTGCCAATAAAACCATTAATAGCAGTTATATTGGCTAGAGCGTCATCAAATTGTATTTGAGGCCATAAAACTGCATCACCATCTGAGTCTATTACTGAGGCTGAAGCGTTTGCTGAAATAGTTGCATAATGCCTATATTTATTAGGATTATTAGATGTATCCCAATAATAAATACCCACAGTCGATTCATTACCACTTGTGTAGTTTTGTGCAAACACAATTTTATCTGATTCTCCAACTGTACCTAGCTTAAATCCGTCCTTGTTTCCGCCATCTGCGCTTATCCTAGTCACTCTGAACTTAGCTGCAGCAGAATCACTACCACTTATAGGTGTTGGGTCTGTTGCTGACATAGCTGATCCACCAGTCTTATTGTATAGAGTTTCCAAGACATTTGTCTCAACTGTATATGTCTGCTTCTTTGTCTGTGTCAAACTATCCAGTTTCAGTGTAACAAAGTCATTTGGAAGGCTTACTGACTTTCCAACTTTTACTACATTGCTTGCACCGTCCCAGGATTGATCGAAATCGACTCCTAACGTAGGAGATCCAGTGTGAGCATTTTCAATTGCCCATACCCAATCAGGATCATTTTTATCCTCACCAATGTAAGGATCACCATTTGTATATGTCTTTACAGCGTCTGTTCCAACAATTAAAGTTGCTGACCTTTCAGATAATGTGTCTGTATAGAATACATCTTGAATTCTTACTTTCAAGCCATTTACTAATACTGAACTTGTTCCAGAAACAGTTTTCTGTACACCATCTATATCAACAACTAAAGCTGCGTTAGATCCTGTACCTGAAGCCACATTAACTAACTTAACTTTCTTCTTGTTGACTGTTGATACGTCACCAACCTTCATGAAAAGCTCTTCACCGACTGTGGCAGTTATAGTGTCACCAGCTACCCCTGCTCCTTGAATCTTCAAATTTTTACCCATGAATATTAAATCAATAGGGTTTGAACTTGATGCATTAACTAAGAAGTTTCCAGATGTTAAAGCTTCCTTGAATACATACCTGTACTGGATGCTGTCTGAACCGACTTCTAAAAATACATTGTTTTCATAGTCTTCATTTGGGCTTGTTGCAGTTACAGCAGTTTCAACAGCAAGACCAGTTGAAAAAGTCAAAGTATCTTCAACATTATAGCTATCAGATACGTCGTTCATGTCTATGTCTAATGTTGTGTCCTGTAATGCAGAGACATCATCATCTTTCAAGGCTGTTGACCAACCATATGTTGCATGGTTCAGTAGCGTATCCATCGGGATCTCTTTCTTCACACCACCAGTAATTGAGGAAACTCCTCCAGCGGTTGAAACAGTTGACTTTGACAAAAACTGCAGGTTCGCAGCGATGTCTACCATCCCTAATGTGTCTGCTGCAGCTGCTTTATCTCCAGCTACAAATGCGTTTGCACTATCGTATACACCACTTTTTACAAATGGTGATGGATAGTCTTTTAGATCAAGTGCAAGTGCACCAGTCAGTGTAGCTCCAAGTAGGACTGCGCCTGTACCTATTGCCGCTACTTTCTTTAGTGTGCGTAGCACAAATTTTTCTTGCATACTTAAAACACCTCCCCGTGTTTTTTCCTGAATATCAGGTTTAAAGTTTTTTATACTTATTACCAACATGCACCTCGTTCTTTCGTCGTCTTAGATAGCAACATCTCTACAAAGTCATGTTAGACATATGCTAAAAGAGCTATTTTGTTTATAAACATTTAGATACTACAGGACACAATTTAGGCCTTTTTTCCTCGAATAAAGCCGTTTTAGACCCTCTAAAGCCATTTTACACCTCAAAAACTAGAGATTTTCGTTACCACTCTAAAATTAAAAATTAAGCACATTTGTACAAGGTCATGTATACGACCCCAGGATACAGACTTATGGACCTTCTGCTCACTAAAGCACCCCGCCCACCATCACATACACAGCCCCGAACCTTCAACCCAGAAGAGGTCAATTTCCCAGAAATTTCCTTGCATTTTAGCCCACCATCCACCCATACCAAGCCCTTAGAATTAGGCTGTTCTAAGAAAAAATCAAACTTTTTCTTACCATAATACGCTTTCAGGACACTTTCAGAGGTCTCTTTAAACAATGTGCAGGCCTTTTTGCCACATATTACTTGATCACTCTTGGCACATTGCTCCACTACAGCATCCATATCCTTCCCAGAACACACTGTATAGCTTTTTAACGCCCCTAACAAGTTAGAGCTCTGCACAGTGACCAAACTACGCCCTAGAACGTCAGACTTAGGTCCAGAAGAGAACATTATGTAAACCCCCATGATAACTACCAATAATATAACTATCATCAATAACCCTATTATTTCCATCTGACCTTTCCGAAACTTCACTTTGCACCTACCTGATGAATCTTCATCCTCACTTTACCTATCCGGTATTCTAATAATGACGGGTAGTACAACGAAACTGGCACTGAAACAATCCTTCCAACCTTGCTTTTCAGCCCCACAGGCTTATACAAAGTCCAGTTCTGACACTCATCATAAGTATTTGCCTGGATATGCTTAGCACTACAACCTTCACTGCCAGATGGCACAGGATAGAACTGTTCCACAACAATAGTCTTCTTGCAGTTACCAACAGCAAACCGTTTCGAAGCTAATTTGCTATCAATGAACGCTTGCATCTTCACTACATCTATACAGCCCGTAGTTTCCACCCCCTGAAAACTACACTGTAATTCAGGTATACTTACCAATGAACTCAATATTTCAACACTACTCTGCATACAGACTTCAGAAGCTTTATCAACAGTGCTTTCCATAGACCCTTTGAAAAAGAAATACATCCCCAAGCCCAATATTATAACTATAACTATCAATACCATAAAGGTTTCCAACATCTGTGTCTGTCCTTTTTTCATTTTCTAAAATACATTAGGGCACGTAGTCCCAAACTGCTTGTTAGCCTCATCCATGCTTGTTGAAATTTTAACAAATCCTTTTACGTCTGTTTCAGTTATCAATGTAACATCCTTTGATATTGTGTCAGCTTTACTTTCCATGGAACTCATTCCAGAAGATATTGCAGCATACGAGCATCCCCTTAAGCTAGTTGCCCTGATTAAATGAGATGTTTTTATTTTGTTTATGCTTGCTAAATTTTTCAAATCCTGGAACGCCCTCTTTAGCCCATGTTCATAGCTTTTGAGATCCTGTGCAAACACTGCCCCAAAAAGCAAAGGCCTACCAATATACATAGACTTCCCAGTTTCAAATTCTACTATACCATTGTCCCAAGTTGAACCCATTTTTTTTATTATTAACACATCAACGTTGTTTATTGAACTTAGTTTGTTTTTCAAATCAGAAGCACCCTGACTTGAGGAAAAAATTACAAACTTAGCTCTCTTAATATTAGTAAAGCTCTGCTTCAATGAAGACATCTGGTTATCTATAGTGCTGATGTCATACTGCCCTATGCCAAACTCCTTTGGTATCTCTTGCAAAGGATCAGTAAGCTCTTTCACAAACTCTTGAGAGTTAGTGTCAGAAACAAAGTAATATTTGTAATCTTTATTGTGTATGAAAAAAAAGTTAGTAACAGGGAAAGGCATATACCATCTTTTTGACCAAATCCATAACTTCTGCCCATTGAAAAACATTGGGGAAAAGACAATCTTGTTAGTGCTTATCCTCAACCCAGTTCCGCTCTGGATGTAGCCTAAAGAAAATTTTAAAGGAGTGGTAGTACCAAAATTATACTCTTTTACAGAATGCGCAGAAGTGCTCAATGCATCCATGATATCATCAAATGAATATGTGAGTGTTGTTGCCTGAACAGATGTTGACCCTTCAAGATAATTCATGCCTAAGTTAATGAAGAACAGTAAGAACATCACTCCGACTATCAAAGCAAACATGTACTTGAATACTGGTGATACCAACCCTTTCTTTTTCATGTATTATATAATAGGGAAGTTATAAGTATTTTAAGTTTTGGTTTTGTTCTAATATTTTTTTGAATATCAAATACACCATTAAAAAACTTATCAACTAAGAAAAAATCTTACCGCTATGCCGCAGCAACCAATACAACTTCAACATGAGTCCCGGCAGCATACAAATTAAAATTTTTCCCACTAGTTAAACACCCAGGATTCCCAATTCCAGAACTAGGTTTCACATCTTTCATAGTATACTTAGATATATCCGCTTGAGCCATCGGCAAGAAAAACACATTAGTTTTTTTAGCAGAAGTTCCCCGAGATATTGCATCTACAGCTATAGCCAAGTTCTTATCTAACCCTTGTAAGTTAACGCTCTTTCCATCCACCTTGGCATCCCACGCCCCCTTCTTCTTATGGAGATCATAATCAACAAAACATATATGTGTCAAAGAACCTATACTAACTTTCCTGGAAGAAGAGACGCTTCCCTCTTCATCATTGTACATAATTTGTATATCACTCTCAGTTTTCTTTATGAACTTACCTAAATCCACATTCTCCGCCGTTCCAACCAAATCAATGACCACCTTCACCCCCCAAACTAAAATCATTGCACCGACTATCAAAGCAAATATGTAGATGAATGGCAAGCCTAACAATTGTCCTTTTTTATGTTTCATTTTCTAAAGATTAATAGTATAAGTAGCTTCATTGCCGAACTTATCCTTACATTTAACATAGTAAATTCCTGAACCCAAGCTGGTCTCATGCACTGTTGTATTAGCCTGACCAAAGGAAGTTCCTTCCCCAATTTTAAACGTTGATACAGTGTTACTGTACTCACAAGTTGTTTGCTCGTCCGTTTCCAAATACAGTGAATTGTAATCTATATCTTTATACAATAAGCTAATCTTAGGAGCATAACTATCGAAGTCAACCTTGAATGATACATTTGTAGTATCAGAATTGCCTCCCTGGTCAACGCATTTTATGTAATAGAAATAGCTCCCTTTAGGCATATTTGTTAGGGTCTGTTTATGGGTTGTGCTTGATGTATTTAAGAACGCAACCATTGAAGCAAAAGGAACATCTTTTGCACTGAAAGCGCATACAGCTTTTCCGTATTGTGCTCCGCCAGAGGTTGTTACTTGCAATTCCGCCGATTGTTTGAATAGCGTCCCAGTAGGTAAAGCGCTAGTTATTTTCAGTCTTTTTGATGATCCTTCCAATGTTAATTTATAACTTTCTGTATTATAATTTCTCTTGTCATCAGGAGCATTAGGCTGATCCTTGCATCTGATAAATATTTTATTTCTCTTGTTCTTGAGATTTTTAATTGTACTCTTACATGCATAGGTGCCGTAATATAAAGTAGACTGCGCCATAGGCGTTTTCTCGCAAGAGAACTTATTTTCCATCTTGCTAAAATCTGTATCCCTTGTGCTCCAACTACAGTCAGCAGGCTCATCAACATATATAGTCATTGGAACTGTTGAGGAATTGAATGAAATAAATGCCCCATCAATCAAACTAGTGAATTTTATTAAAGGAGCAGTATGATCAGGTGTCGCATCCACTTTGAACTTAATGAAATAATCCCTTTCATTGGCATTCTTGCTTGCGTCCTGGCATCTGACGTATAAGCTGTACTCTCCTTTATTCTTTACAGTTGCATTCCTTGACGTCAGGATAGATGGTAAAGACAAGTATGCTGTGTGATTATACTTGAATGAAGAACCTCCGAAGAATTGTGTCATTTTCTTGAACCTTATTCCAGGAGTTATTGAGTACTTACACTGTGCAGGTTCATCTGTTGTTAAACCTAGTCTCACAGGTGTGAAAGCAGGAACTTTGTTTTTTAAAGAATAACCACTAGAAGTTTCTTCTATCTTATTATAAGGAGAAATCATAGGTTCTGTTGAAGCTTTTATAATTGGTGAATTAGCATCATTAGGGTTTAAGGAAATGCATGTCTCATTAGCTGTCCCTTTGTTGACTAACTCACAACTTTGCCCAAGGCTCTTGCACTTGTATTCAGAGCAAGGCTTCCACTTATCATTGCATTTTTCGCAATCGTCTGAACCCCACGGCGCCACCCACGGTTGGCATTTGATCTCATAAGTTACCTCTTCCGTTTGCGTTGCCAATAGATCAACCATGGAATATATTTGGTACGCCCAGAGTACAGTATTTATTGCTGACATTAATCCAGCCCCGCCACTTGCAGAGTTTACGAAAGTTCCCTCAGCAGATTTTTCTAATCCAGCTTTTCCTGCAATGTTGGATGCCTCATTCTCTATGACCTTTTTACTTGCCTGTTGTTGTGCTTTAGTAATTGCGGAACTTGTAATTTTATCACCAGCTGGAACATTTTTTAGATAAGCTGCAACTTGATCGGCAGACTTGCCTTGGACTGCACTTATCAAATTCTGATTCCCACTTTTTTGTATAGCTCCAGAAAGAGCTTCATTATAAGCTTTATCATAGACCTTATTCCCCAAAGCCTTTCGAAGATTATCACCATAAACTTTACTCACCAAATCCTTAGCACCCAACTTTTGCCCAGCTTTCATTGCAAATCCTTTCTGTACTCCTTTAACACCCAACTTATTTAATGAATCAGTAGTCACAGAACTAGTGAACACCTTACCAACCATCCCAGTTTTACCAATTCCACCCAACACGGTATTTTGCAGAGGATTCACCCCATTAGCAAACCCATCCCAGAACCCACCAGAAGTTATGCTCCCAGCCCACGCCCCACTTATCAAAGAAGATGATCCTAAAGCAATCCATCCAGCCCAGATTGCAGGATTTTTCCCAACCTTCCCCCACAAGCTAGGTTTGTCAGGACTATCAGTAGGTTTAGATATCAAAGTCTTCCAATCTCCAGCCTCTTTATCAGTTAACTTACTTCCTTTGAAAAAATTCTTTTCGTATATTGCAGTATTTTCATACCCATCCTTAGTCAATACCCCTAGTACATTAAAATAAGCACCACAATCTCCTAAAGATTTACAGACAGTATTACCAGAAACAATCCAATCATGCGAAGTGCAGTTCTCATTGGTCATTGCTTCCCAATCATCAGAATCGAATATCCTTTCCCAACCACCCCTCTGAAAATGAACTGTACATTTTTTACTACCAACAGCGCATTGTTGCTCAGCCTTGCTTGTAGGTGTTGAACCCGAAGTTTTTCCCTTGGTTGTAGTTCCAGCTGTCGAAGATATATCAGCTAAAGCAGATGCAGGTGTACTGGTCCAAAACTTCAATCCTGGAGGTACTTGAGGAATACAAGTTCCTTTAAAATCAGACACTCCCCCCTTCAACCAATAACAATCATGGATATCTTCATTGATACAACATTCCTTCATCTTGTCAATCAACTCTTCAGGAGGATCCTCATCTTCTTCTTTATCCCAGAATTGTTCTATTTCCTTACCATAATTTTCTATATCAGTACATGCAGAACACGTCTTCCACCTATTAGGCCGACAAGCCGCCTCGACATAATCGCCCTGTGCCATAAAAGCTTCCAACAAGGTCAACGTCTCTTCCTTAAGCACGCCTTGTATACAGAGCTCCTCCCTATAATCCTTGCAAGACTCCACCTGCTCCTCCCCATTTATACATAAATGTTTATAATGCCTTGAACCAACAGTATCCCTACCCTGCCCAATCACACTATCATATATACACCAACTCTCACCGTTTTTCTTAGACCCTTCAGCATTAGGACTATAATCAGCATCATCTTCATAAACTTCCTTACAATTAAGATCAACACAAGTATTTTTACCTATAGGCATTTTCTTACCTATATCTTTACCACACACAGTTCCGGTTGGATAATCACAATTGCCGCAAGCAGTATCATACGCTCCTGAAGCTTTACAGCTCACACTTTCCTTCAGAACAAAACCATTATTATAGGACTTCTTCTTGTCCCGATCATATATATTTTCTCTATTGCCACAGGAATCAACCCAATAAACATCTTCCCCAAGACATGCCGTATCCTGCTGCTTAGCACAAGCACAAGGTAACCTATCATTACTACACAACAGATCTTTATAGAATCCAGCTTTCTTAGTATAATTGGTTTTGTTGGCAACCTGCACATCAACACCAGAAGAAGCACAGTCTTTTCTTGTAGTAAATGAACAGGTCTTGTCAGATTTCACGCAACATCCTTGATCCTGATTCTTTGCTTTCTCAATACATTTAGCCTCTGTAGTTATAGTATCATCAAATTGCATCTTCAGTTCAGCAAACTGAGAAGCTGTCTTCTTACATTGAACCTTTGTTATGAAAGAAGCTTGGTCCCCCAAGATACAACAACCCAAATTACATTGTTTTATATTACACGAAGCGTCTCTCCCCCAAGTATAGCCTTGACCTTGCTGGCATGAAGCCTGTGGAGAGTTCTTAAAACACCTCCCAGAATCACTGCTGTAACAACATCCAACCTGACAGTAAGACGTTTGCTCACAGTAAGCAGGAGAGAACTTAGAATTAGCATTACAATCTTTTTGGTCAACAAAAGCACACCAGTCTCCTTTCTTAGTCTTTTCGCAACAACCATCTATAGCTAAAGCAAAACTAGAAAAAAGAGTTAGCACTAAGGCAAATACTATGATTTGTTTTAGCGCTCTTCTCAACTAGGTTCACCCTTCTTTTTGTTATGAACTAGGTTCACCTTCCACTGCAAATTGGAATGTGAAATCATTTTCCCTCAGCTTTAATCTATATATTTTATCAGGATAAGGCTTATTGACATAGATAGTGTACTTGCTCTGACTCGCTAACATGTAGCTCAACTGGTCAAAATAACCATTTGTTGTTTCAGCATCTATTATACTATACACTACATTAAGCAAGTCTCCTAATGGATAAGATAATGTTGAAGTGAACTTCTGTTTACTCAACACATTACTCCTTGTTTTTTTAGATTGTAACGTAACAGGGTAGTCTAAGTTTACCCTTACTGCATCTAGTAACACTTGGACAGTAACATTGAAGTCCTTCTTAGTTATAACATCATACTTTGCAAATGTTCCCCTTGGTTGTATGTCAACACAAGTTTTCAATTTTTCTTCTATTGCTTTTTCTAACTGTTTTTCGACTACCTTAACAGTTAACAACCGATTTATGCAAGTTTGCTTCCCTTTCATGTTATAGCAGAGGTAGCTTACTGTTGTATCATTCCACAACCTATAAGTCCCGGATGTTGGACCCAAATAACCACCTTGCCAAGCAATCTTTTTTATAGGACCGTCAGCAGATTTCTTTAGGCATTTTTCTATACTTCCAGTTACCCCTTTCATTTCGGTCTGGAGATTAGCTTCTGAAGCTACTGCTTGAGCTATTGGTTCCCTTAAAAATACAACTAATAATATTATTGCAACAATAACAATTCCTAGTATGACAAATAATGTGACTTGGCCTCTTTTTTTATCCATGGAAAGCACCTCTTAACTTATAATTCTAGTTTTTTACTAAATTTATAAAACTTTTGATTTAATTGGTCTGAAAGTGGTAAATATTTCAAGAGATAGGGCTAAGGGTAATGATATTGGAAAGGAAAATTTTCTCCTAACACTTAGTTAGAAATAGGTAGGAGGAATTACTAGTGAAATTATAACCCCAATCAAGCGCTGATGAAAACTTCAGGCATTTTATTCCCATTTTTGTCTGCACAGATCAGATAATACTTTTTGACTTTCAAAGGCAAGGAATGTGTCTTAGAACCTTGGCTTACTGTAGTACCTGAACCATACAGAAAAGTACTATTTGAGTATTCACAAGTACTTGGTTCATTTAATAATATAGCTACACTCGTTGATGTTTTATAGATACCTTCAATTTTAGGAGGATAAGTGTCAATATCAACAGTGAGGTTCAAGTGTTTTGTTGCAACATTGCCAGCCGAATCCCTACACCTTGTCTCATAATTGTGTTTTCCTTTATAACTGAAAGTCAACTGCTGCACATGGCTAGTAGTGTTCGTCTGGAAATATTTTGTCGCAGGAAAACCATAGCTCAAATCTTCATAAGTACATGTTGATTTACCTAACTCACTACCACCTGACGTAGAAGCTATCAAAGTAAGGTTCTTAGAGAAGAACTTTGTTCCACCAACACAATCCTGTTTGCCCTCTCCTGTTACGCAGACATTGTCTATCTTCAACTCCTTACTTCTTTTTAAGATAAACTTATATCCAGCTTGCATCTCATTTCCTTGCTTGGCATCCTTAGGACTGTCCCTGCATCTGATATAAACTCCGTTAGTGTCTCCTGTAATATTGAGTTGAAAACCACACCGCCCATACCCATGTATGGAACTCTCCAAAGATTTTTTCGCACAACTGATATTCTTGCTCATCAAGTCAAACGACATATCAGCTGTATCAGTCTTACAATTGAATGGGCTTACTTCATCAACAAAAACTGTAATTATTTTGCTTGTCGCATTGAATGTCACATAGCTGTCGGTTAAAGGCATTGTTGAAACCACCCTCGGAGGTTGCAGATCAGGACTATTATCTGTGCTGAATGTTACTGTGAAAGGTGTTGTCTTGCTTTGAGGGTTTCCGTTAGGATCAACACAGATTATATAATACCTGTATTCCTTATTAGGCCTTAAACCGTATATTGTGTAATTGTGTGTTGTATCATAATATGTATCAGGAAAAGGTATTGTCATCTTATCATAACTATTCTGCAGCGTCGTGCTTGCTTTGCACTGAGATAATTCGTCCGTCGTTATTCCAAAAGTTATTGATGAAAAAGCATTTAGCTTTGGAGATATCTCATAGCCCAACCCCTTTGGTGCATCTTGATAATTGGC
>CAZUKZ010000014.1:0-24915 GCA_964621125.1 Candidatus Woesearchaeota archaeon | reverse complement strand
CCAAGGGTACGGGTGTTCACCGGTTAAAGCGGTTCGTGAGCTGGGTTAAGAACGTCGTGAGACAGTTTGTATGATATCTACTGGAGATGTTAATGGTCTGATAGGAAGGATCATCTAGTACGAAAGGAACGGTGATTCGACGCCTCTGGTCTATCGGTTGTCCGACAGGGCAAGCCGAGCAGCTACGCGTTATAGCCATAAGAGCTGAAAGCATCTAAGCTCGAAAGGCCCCTAGAAAAGAGACCTAGAGTACCCAAAGAAGATGGGTTTGATGGGATTGGGGTGTAAGTACCAAGTTTCGGCGAGGTATTCAGCCCGCAATTTCCAATAACTTGTTTTGAATCTTAATCTACTATTTGTTGTCGCCTTTGCACGATTTCATTTTTTCATTCTGGATTGATGATATCTTTTTTCTAGTTAGAACTATTTTATAGAACGTAAGTTAATATTTATATTAAAAGAAATTGTTTTTAAAAATAAATTAATCATCAATCAATACTTACAGAACCAGGATAAGTATCAACATCCTTAACTTTTAACAATTTTTTACACTTGTCAAAAACATCATCTATTTCCTTACGACGCCTCAAATATTGAGGATCATCTTCAATAAAATTATATCTTCCATCCAAACCATCATTTGCTGGAGAAAAATATATGCTTTCCGCAATCTGTCTTTCACGGAAAAATAAACGGATTTCACCATCACCAGCAGTATTTTCACAACGGTATTCACCAACAACAGTGGATTGTATATCACCATGTGCCACCCCCTCATTATTACAAGAAAGAATAGAACTTAAAGTCGCTGCTCCAAAACATAACAATGTTTTCCATCTTACCATAACATAAAGGGAATTAAGACTTATTTATATTTCTTTTGTAAGATTTACAAAGCATATAGTCTTAGTTGATTGTACCCTTGGAATTGTTCTTTCAATTCTTCCAAGGACACCTCTTCAAAAGGAGAATTTTTAAAATATTCAGGTTTATCCTTATTTATTTCCGCTCCCATTGAATATGGCCTATGCATAATTTTTATAGGATTTCTTTCAATTATTACAGCCATATGTGTTATCCAAGGATGTTTTAAAATAGCAGATAACTTAGGTTCTTCAAAAGCTATTAAGCTAGCTTCATCTAATGATTCTACTTCAAACATATTCTCTAAAAATTTATATGCTTCAAATGGCTGAACACAATACTCCCACTTAATCAACCCCACTAGAAATAATCCAGTACCAATACAATTTAAAGGAATTGCATTACCTTTGTTTAACAAGTTAATCCTATCTCGTAATGTTCTATTTGACATATTATAAATTTTTACACTTAAAAATTGTATCACTCGGGATCAATTATCGGAGTAAAGCCAATATTTCCTGCCTTATTCTTGATATAATCTTCAACTGTTCTCCATGATGCTCCAAGTATTTCCCTTCGGTCATTGATCCTTACTGTCCTGGTTTCTAAAGCCTTAAGACCCATAGGACCAAGTAATTTCTTTTCCTCAGGATCATAAACTAAAGACTGTGTAGTTAAAGGTACAGTTTCCAAATAATTTTCAATCGTTTGATCTAATCCCCTTTCTTGAAATACAACAACATCCGACAAAGACCATATGTCAACCTGATCTTCACCTTTTTTAAATCTCAAGGAACCAAAGAAAGATTCTGTCCTCTCCCACCCATCCATTGTTGGGATTTGATCATAATCCACCTCTTCAGCCAACAGCAAATCCAAATCAGTATGATGATTTACACTATAACCATGCAATAATGGAATTGCTATAGAAGTTATGAAACCACCAACTACCCAGAATTTCCCCTGGTATGTTGTCCTTAATGCCTCGAAAGCTACGTCACAAGGATAATTCTTACACGCTACTCCCACAGCCTCCTCAATTATTTTAATTTGCCTCGGATCCATAATTCTAACCGTAAAATGTACTTGTATTTAAGGTTTCACCAAAGATTAGAAACATTTATATATGATTAACCACTCTTGAAAGATAACAAAATTGCAATAGGGAAGCATCCAACTTACGCAGGACCTTAGGGTCTTGTGAGGAAAGTCCGCCCACCGCGTATTCGGTCGCTTTGATTCAAAAAAGGTTCGGAAACGGACGGCAACCACTCAGAAACGGCACGTCCTCAATGATGCTATGATGCATGTGAAGCCTCTGGTGACAGGGGTGAGATAACCGGCAGAGTTTGCTTTGGGGGAACGGTTAAACGGCGAGTCCCGACTGGTGCAAGTCATTTAGACGCTTAGTTGAATGTTGGAACAGATCACTGCCTAAGGCAGGTCTGACAGAAGGCGGCTTATAGCTTTTCTATTGCTTTTTTTTGTATTAAAAACCTAACCTATATAAACTACGCCAAGTTATTCTAAAATATGAAATTCCTAGGATTCACATTAGATAAGTTCCAAGAAGATTCTATTCACGAAATAGAAAAGCACAATTCAGTAGTTGTAAGTGCAGCAACAGGAACTGGTAAAACCTTAATAGCGGATTACATAATCAATAAGTTCAATAAATTAAACAAGCATGTCATTTACACAGCTCCAATCAAAGCATTATCAAACCAAAAATACTCACAATTCCGAAAAGCTTTTGGTGAAGAAAAAGTAGGATTAATCACAGGCGACATTGTAATCAACCACGATGCTCCAATCCTAGTTATGACAACTGAAATATACAGAAACATGTTATTAACAAACGATGAAATAATCAACAACCTTAGTTATGTCATCTTCGATGAGATACATTTCATAAATGACATTGAAAGGGGCACTGTCTGGGAGGAGTCCTTAATCTTCTCACCACCCCATGTCCGCTTCCTTTGCCTTTCTGCAACAATACCAAATGCTCAAGAGTTTGCAGATTGGATAATGTCAATTAAACAGAAAGATGACCCAGAACATTTTGTTTCAGTAGTAGAATACAATAAAAGGGCCGTTCCACTATCCCACCATTTTTTTGATACAGAATTAGGGATAACCACTGGTTCAAAGCTTAAATCTGAGATTAAGACTGACCGTTTTCCTAGACAAAATAGAAGGGGGAGGTACAATTATTTTCATAAAGTTAAACCACCATTTCACATAGATCTTATAGAGGAATTGGGTGAGGAAAAAGACCTCCCAGCAATATTTTTCATTTTCGGAAGGAATGCCGCTGAATTAAAAGCTAAACAGGCTGCCAAAAAGTTTGACTTTACTACCGGTGAAGAAAAGAGTAAAATTATCAAATATATTAATGAAAACATCAGTCCAGATTTGCGTTCTCTAACGTCAGTTCGTTTAATAAAATCAGTACTTCCTAACGGAATAGGTATACATCACGCGGGATTACTTCCTTCAATAAAACAGATAGTTGAACACCTATTTGACAAAGGATTAATTAAAGTCCTTTACGCTACTGAAACATTTGCTGTAGGGATCAACATGCCTGCAAAAACTGTTTGCTTCAATTCAATATTCAAGTTTGACGGGATAAACTTCCGTTACCTTAATTCAAAAGAGTATTACCAGATGGCAGGAAGGGCTGGAAGGAGAGGTATAGATGACCATGGCACAGTTATTGTCATGGTAGACAGAGTAAAGGATGATATTGAAAAGATAATCCATATAACCTCAAAAGACGTTGAACCCATTATATCTCAATTCAGGCTTTCAGTTAATACTATCGTTAATTTAATTCATAATCACGACGAGAAAGAAATTCGTAAAATCTTGAAAAGCAACTTTGATTTTTATCAATTAAAAAGCCAAAACAAATTGTCCAACATTGTCTCAAGTTTTAAGGCAAGAGTAAGGATGTTGAAGAAACTACGTTATGTTGATAATAATGATAAACTAACAGAGAAAGGCATGTTCTTAAGGAACATACATACTCAAGAGCTCATTGTTGGCGAAATCTTCACATCCAATATCTGGAGAAACTTAACTGAGCAGCAGATAAACTGCGTCCTTGGTGGTATAATCTTTGAAGGAAGGAAAAACATAAAATTCCAGACATCCAGACAGAATAAGAATCTAAGCAGGACAATTCATCAACTGAATAAAAATATTTATCTTAAAAAGAAATATCCTATGGCAAACTTCAGGAAAATATTCAACATCATCGACGCCTGGTCAAACAACATGAAATTTAAGGATTTAATAAACCTTTCCACATTACAGGAAGGAGATTACATTAGAATTTTTAGAAACATTTCTGATCTATTGAGACAAATTATGAAGTCGACATCTGACGGAGAATTATACGATAAACTTTCCAAGTGCAAGCAAAGAATCTATAGAGATGTTATAGAGGTTAAGTTCTAACGATTTCTATAAGCATAAGTAAACCCATATTCACTCAAGCCACCCACAAACCTTTCCACCTTATCCTTTGCCTTATCCCTCAACCCTTCTTTTTTTACAGCGTTAGTATAATCAACATAAGATATCTTTACAAACACTTGCGAAGGGTCAAATACATCATAAAGTCTCTTAGCAGAAAGTTCCATATCCCTGAAAGGGACAAACGTCAAAGTAACTCTATCTCCTTCGTACCAATCTGAAACAACACCAGCAATCTCTTCCAAAGTCATCATCTCCTTCTTAGGACTCAGAACTTTTCTCTCTTCATTATCAGTTGTATGACAGGAAAACTGCAGCCTAATGTTGGCTCCATCCAACCAATTCTTTTTCAATTTATCAAACAAAGTATAATCTTTCACACCAGATGTAGAAATAACATACAATAACCCATCATACTTCATCTCTAGGGAAGTTATAGCCGAACTGATATTATAGGGATTCAAGGTAGGGTCACCCATCTCCTTCATCTCAATTTTAGTTTCATCATAGTCGCTTTGAAAATTCCCCGGCAAAGAATATACCCAATCCACCTGCCCAACAATCTCTTCACAACTCAGGTCCCTATAATGCTTATACTGATTAGTAAAACAGTATATGCACCCAACACTACAGCCTGACCCTACACTGACCCCTATTTTCCATTTATTTTTTCCTTCAACTAGGTCATTAAATTTTGTATCTGTTGTTAAGATAGGCAGCCCATCTTCAGCTGAAAAGATAAAACCCTTTCCATTATGGAAATCTCTCGTCTCCATCAGCTTCAATAAACCACCCATTATTTATCACCTCCTTATTTTCCAGGCAACAAACCCTTACTGGTCTTTCCACTGGTCTTATGTAATGTCTTTCCCTTAGCTGCTGCCATGGTCTTCAAGTTCTTCTGGTTCCTTTTCATCTTCTCCAAAAACACGTTATGCAAAAACCTTAAAGATGTATAAGCAGACTCCATCGCACCAAATGTCAAACTGTCCAACTTTCCCAAATTTTTTACCGACTTCTTAGGCAACCCAACAAAAGATTTCACAAAATCCTCCCCAGTCTTCTCATACTGTGCTTCATACTTTGCCTTCATGGTCTGTAGATAGAAATGGCTCGTTACATGCAGTACTCTCCCTTCTCCGAAAGGGAACTTTATGGCAATAGGGTTCTCTCCATACTTTTGCTCCATCTCTCTGCTTCCTAAAAGAATATCCACCGAATTACTCTTATTTATCCCTATAGGATAGCTTGCCCCTTCAAGCCACCAAACTGGCTTCAACGCACCATTCCCAAGACCTTTAGTGTAAGGTGACCCTTCAGCTACTAAGTCTACTTCAACTACATCATCATCTGTGTCTCTGCCAGCATGACTGACAAACCCATCAAAAGCTGTTTCAACCAACTGTTCCAAGGCCCAATCAGTGCTCACTACAAAACCGCCGTCCTTAACAAACTTTCTTACAGCATCTGTCCCTTTAGATTTTTTATATCTAAGCATTGAAACATTGCTTCCTTCACAATTCACCAATAATACTTGTCTAGGGTCAAGCCTTGTACCTTCTTTTGCCATCTTATATGAAGTCCCTGCAGCATCCAATACTTTCTCTACTGAATCATACGAACCTCGTACAACCACTATATCATCCGGTGCTAATTTATTCAATAGGTTTTTATCACTCTTCGACATAGCCATATTCATTACTTTAGATGACACCTTATATGCGTCTCCCATATCTATATTTTTACTTACGTAAGACTTTTCGTCATCATACGAGTTTGTCGCCTCACCATAATCAAACCCACCACCATCCCAACTCGTTGACGAATCATCTCCCCAACTATAACTCATTTTCCAATACCTCCATTATTTTTTTTATATAATCCAACAGAATTCAACGTGCCGACAACTTGCGATACCTGGTTAGGTGTCTGCCTCTGTGACAACCTTATTGAAAAATCATTGGACTGTCCTGCATGATCCGCAGCTATACCCAAGATACAGTCGACAAACCTTTCTGGCTGTTTCAATAACATAACCCTTTCAGGTCCAAGCACGCTCTGCCATTGATAAGTTATCTCTTTGTCTCTCTTGAAGCCCCTATCTCTCTGTATGAAATAGACATCGAACTTACTGCTCAGCTCTCTAAAGACCTCAATAGAAGACATGCTCACACCAGTATACGCAGGATCAATGACCTTCCTGACATTCTTCTGAGTAACCATATCACAGAACTTGTCATCGCCAGTGAAAAACATCAGAGGTTTACCCACAGCATTAGGCATTTCACATTGCCTAGCATAGTAAAACGCAGCCAGCTCAAAAGACTCATAACCGTTGTTTCCGCCACCTGCCTTCCTCGTTATACTTTTTAGTTTCTCCTCTATCCCAGGCCCTTGATCAAAATCTCTCACCTGTAAAGGATGATCATCAGGTCCAGTTATTGTCGTTCTAGTATAACTCCAATAGTCATGCCGTATCCCGCCACCATCCGCATCCCCTATAGCTGCAACACTAATTTCTACATCAGGAATATAACCCAAAAGTTCAGCATACAACATTGGAATCTTATCCGCTAACGTTGTAGGCCAACTACCCATCGAACCTGTAATGTCCATCGCCAACACCAAAGGATTTTCACTTCGGCATATGACTTTAGGCATTACGTCTGGATAGTTGTTAGGGTTGAACCCAAAAGGGCTCTTGCTTTTCTTTTTCGTATTTTTCTTTTTCTTCACATAAGCCTTTCCAGGATCGTACGTACGTCTTGCTGGCGAATAATCATACCCTCCCCCGCCACCATAACTCGTACTTGAATCGTCTCCCCAACTGTAACTCATATTCTCACCCCCTTGCCAAGCTCTTTAAAGCTTGCAGTGTCAGGCTGTGGCATGTCCCTCACATACACCCTCTCACGAGGATGGTACGACGCATCAATTGCGTGTAATAAGTTTAGTGCCGACATTATCGAATCTTCCTTAAAACAGATATCATCCCCAATCATGAGGTGCTGATACCCTATCTCTTTCAGGAACCCTATGTCTGATAGGTCTTGGCAGGCTGGACTGTAACTATTCCTCAAGGAAGTGAATATCCTTGAAGCCGCAATCGCATCCTTATCCGCCTCAACAATCCTTCTCGTTGTCTCTAGAATCTTATGCGGTCTCCCTACCTCAACAAACAAGTCGCCTCGTGCGGCCATGAGGTTAACCCTATCTTTAAGGCTAGGATACTCTTTTCTTATGAAGTTCAAACCACCATGCGACTCAATCTTTGCCACTATATTAGCATGCGGATCTAAGGCAAGTACGTCTTCTATGTCCTGCTTATTCTCCACATAAGACAGCATGTAATCATGCACCCCTACCTTCTTAGCCGCTTCGATATATCTCTTATCCTGATCCGTCAAAAACCCCTTAATTTTTAGGCTCGGATGCAGGATGTTGATGGATTCACCACCACCCACGATACGCTGCGGCCCATCCAGCATTATCAGTCTGTTGCCGTCCGCTCTCGCAATATATGCTGTCTGGTAACCATCATTAAGGTAACACTTCACAGGCTTTGTCGTGTCTAGTTCAATCTCATGGTCCAGTTCTAAGACTGACCAAGGTGGTGTCCTCAACTCACCGTGAGCTTTGGGATTGCTTGGATCCAGCACGACTTTTTTCCCTTCTACCTCTATCACAGTCGGAGTCTTAGGAGCATTGAAATAAGCGCCCCTGGCAATTCTCAGTTGTCTGCATTTGAGGTCAAGCCATATAGGCTTGCCTCTTGCAACGTCTTTAAGTCTTGACAGCATATCCTCCAACGACTCTTTCACAGGCATCACTGTATTGAGCCTGAATCCCTCGACGATTGGATGGCTTGCTAGGTCGTCAAGGTAAGGTGCGTATGGTGGGATGGTGGTTATCGCTTTCATTTAATCACCCCCTAGTTTCTTACTTTTCTTGCCTGGAGGCAACTTCCTTAACGACACTGCATCTTGTGTTTTGCTTCTTGGCAAGTGCCTCAATGAAGTCATTACTTGTCCGACCTGCTGTCTTGTCTGCCTTTTGGAAAGCAGATTGTAGAATGTATCATCCTGCCCAGCACTCCTAGCCACCAACCCAAGAATCGTATCGACAATTCTTTCTGGCGCTTCTAACATGATGACATTTTCGCCTAAGACCTCTCTCCACTGCTTGTCCACCTTAGCCTCTGCATAATCGTAAGGCTTCCTCAGCATGTAAACATCGAACTTGTTCTTCAGGCTTTCAATTGTGTCTGCTGTATACAATGTACCACCAGGCCTATCTCCAATAACCGACTCAAGACAGGTTTGGTTAATCTCTGGATAAAATCCTTCATCTCCTGCAAGGAAAAGCATCGGCTTCTTGGCGTTAGGCATCTCACACTTGTGCAAGTAGTAGTAGATCCCCAAGTCATAGCTTTCCACATCGTTTCCTCCTCCACCCTGCCTTTTCAACGAAGAAACCATTTGATCCAGGTCTGGTCCAGCCGCAAATTCACAGACTTGTAATGGCTGGTAATCTCCCTTAGGACCATCCCCTATTGCAGAAAGGCTTAGTTCAGCTCCTGGGAAGTACTTAGTTATCCCTTCATCCGGCTTCCACAGCAAAGGCATTTTATCAAAAAATGTCTGCCTCCAACTCCCCATAGAACCCGTTAGATCCAGACAGATTACTATAGGATATTCGCTTTGCGAACTTATCACCCTACCATGTGGTGAATTGTTGTATGTCGCTACACTTGCATCTATGCTTCTGCTAGCAATAGTGCTTTTTTTTGGTGCATACCCTCTACTGTCATCGTACGTCTTTCTTGCTGATGAATAGTTGTAGCCGCCACCACCACCATAACTGGTGCTCGTGTCGTCTCCCCAACTGTAGCTCATTTTTTCGTTTACCTCCTTAGTTTTTCAGACCACCAAAGGGCGGTTTGATCGTTTTCTTCCAAAGACCTTGACCCGTATGTTCGACAATTCCTTTACAAGATCCTTCTGTTCCCAGTTAGGCCTGCTTCTTGGATCGTAACGTACGAATTGGTCAAAGAAATCGGATATCTCTCTTGGAGTGCTTTTAGGATACGTCTTCGCTTCAGGATTTCCCCCAAGCGCATATATCATTGTCGCGCCCAAGGAGTATAGGTCAGTCTCAGGCAATGGTGGTCTTTCTGCCAAAAGCTCAGGCGCCGCAAAGACCATAGTATAACCCTTAGGTTTTGTAAACCTCCCAGGCTTAATTGTCGAGAACCCGTAATCTACAAGCACTGCGTTGTGCTCCTCCGGCTTTATAATTATATTATTAGGCTTTACGTCACAATGTACTGCTCCATGATGATGTAAGTAATGCAAAGCATTCAGTAATCTTTGTGACATCCAGCAGACATGCTCAGGATGCAATGCACCACCCTGCTTCTCCACAATTTTATCTAAGGTTTTTCCTTCGACATAAGTCATTGCAAATACACAACTTCCATCGTCTGCTTTGAAGAATTCTCTTAATGTAGGAAGGGAATAGTGGTGTATATCCCACAGAAGTTTTGCTTCCTGCATCATAATTTCTGTATCGTCTGGTGAAACATTGAGGTTCTGTTTCAGGCATGCTAATTCGTTTACTAAAACATGTCTCGCTTTGTAGGTTCTTCCGAATCCCCCCTCGCTTATCTCCTCTAGGACTTCATAGTTACCTATCAGGTTTCCATTCTTCTTCAGGAGATGCTTATCATACGCTTTCCGAGTTTTAGGATTAAGCAAGACTGTCATTGCATCATTAACCTTGGCTGCTAAATCATTGCTCCCTCCATGGTCGGGATGGCATTTTTTTTGTATTGCCCTGAAAGCGGCCTTTATTACGTCTGGTTCTGCAGAAGGTTGGACTTGCAGAATTTCATAGAATGTATTTGGGCCGTTTGCCCAGTTGAAGTTTTGTTTCATCTCAATAAGTATTAACCGAAAATTTTATATATATATTTAATTTAACCAATATATATACAAGTACTATAAACTATATAATAACCACAAAAGGCTTAAAATAAGTAAATCCTGGAGGCAACTAATATGAAAAGAAAAGTAGTGAAGCATGGACCATCATCCCTAACTGTATCTCTTCCAATTAAATGGGTAAAGAAAAATAACATAAAGGGCGGAGATGAGATAGACGTTCAAGAAAAAGATAAGGAACTGATTCTCAGTGGGAAGGGAAGGAGAGAGGAAAAAGAAATTAGTATAGACATATATTCAAAAAATCTTATTAAACGTATTCTGATAATGCCTTATACCCGAGGCTATGATATAATAAAAGTTAATTTTGACTCCCATAAGGCACTAGAATTCATACAACAAAACATAGATTTATTATTTGGGTTTGAAATCATTGATCAAAAACCAAATTATTGCAGATTAAAAAATATGACAGAACCGAAAACAGAAGAATTTGAATGTATGCTCTTAAGGATGTTTAATGTATGTTTAAGTATGCTAGAAGATTTAAAAGAATTCATCCAAAAAGATAGTGAAGAGGCCTTACGGAGAATCCCATTTACAAAACGGACAATGACCAGATTAGATTTGTACTGCCGCAGAATGATAAATATGGGAGATTGGGGTTCAGAAACAAGGAAAGCTGGAAGTACATATGCAATCATTAGGTCTATAGAAGAAATTGGAGATATTGTAACATTCGTTTCAGCAAACGTAACTAGAATCAGCGATAAGCATAGGAGTGAATTTAATTCATTAGTAAAAAACTTAATAAAATCTTTTATAATATTAAGAAAAATCAAGTATAAAGGAAAAGTTGATCTAATATATGAGTATAAAACTATTGAAGATGAATTGTGGAGAGCAAGAAAAAAGAAACACAAATTTGTAGGAGAAGAATTAGAGCTATTCTTCTTGCTTGATCACATACAATATCAAATTCATGAAATGTCTGAAGAAGTAATTCTTTGGATTAAGTAATAAAAAAGACTAATGTTTAATTTGTTTTCAAAAGTTATGTTCCTGACAAAGCCACCATAGCTATATCTCTTATTAATAGAGGATTTATGGAAGTTTTATCTGCTTTTAATTCATATGCTTCATATTTTTGGAAAAGATTATAGACATCTCTTAACCCAATCTGAGTTCCTATCTTTAATTTATCTAAAAAAACATACATAATTAAACTTTTATGTAAGCTTTTATAACCTCCTTTACTTATAATTCTTTTACAAGCATAAATTAATTTTAAAGCAGCATCTTTTTTATAGCTATCCTGTTCTACCTTTGCTGAAGATAAAAGAAGCAAGGCCCTTTTCAAAAGATTATTGAATTCAGAAAAATTTAATTCAGATACGCATTTGACTATACAAGATTTATCTGTTACCATAATTACTTCAAATCCAAGCATTTTTTCAGTTATTAAAATATGTAATACTTTCAAATCAATGTCTCCCATTATTTCAATTTCATCATAACCCAATTGATATAATATGAGGATTTGTTGCCATATATTTTTCATATCTTTGATTCTAATTTTTTTGATATTAGTTCCTTTCTCAGTAGTAATTGTTATACTTCCCGAATCCACGTTTAGCTCAATCTCTTGCCCTTTCTAAATATTGTTTGAATTTATCCATTTGGCAGGCAAAGATACGACATGAGTTTTCCCCCCCATCAAAATAACACTCCGTTTCATGCCTTATATAAAATAACAACTTTTATATAATTTTAATTAAACCATTCTAGTTACAGTGGTTATGATAACCACCCAATTTAAGCTAAGGACAGTTAAAAATGCGAAGAAAAATTGTTAGACATGGACCATCCTCATTAACTATTTCTCTACCCTTAAATTGGCTTAAAAAAAATGGCTTAAAAAATGGTAATGAAGTGAAAATTTTTGAAAATAACTCAGAATTAATTATCAGAGGGAAAGGGGAACGTGAAAAAAAAAGAATGACTTTAGATTTATGTGAAAGAAGATTTACAACACGTCTTTTTGTTATGCCATATATAAGAGGATATGACTTAATTAAGATCAAATTTAAGTCGTATGAAATATTAGAACGAATTCAGAAAAACATAGGCTTGATGTTTGGATTTGAAATTGTACAAGAAGAAGAAAATTCATGCCTAATTAAAAATGTAGCTGAGTCAAAATCCCAAGAATTCGAGATCATTTTTTCAAGAATGTTTAATGTTTGTACCCATATGCTTGATGAATTAGCAAATTATATAATAAAAGAAGATAAAAAAGCCTTAGAAAAAATCCCATTAATTGAAAGATCAATGACACGTCTTGACCTTTTATGCAGAAGGATGATTAATTTAGGAATTTGGGGATCAGAACAAAAGAAAGCTGGAAGCACTTATTCCATCGTTCGTACTTTAGAAGGTCTAGGAGACATTGTTACAGATACCGCCAAAAAAGTACCCAAAATAAATGACAAAAATAGGAAACATTTAATAAACATAATCAATAAAATTATAGATGCTTTTAAAATTCTTAAAAAGATAAGATATAAAGATCACCCAGACCTAATATTTAAATATAGAGACATTGAAGATGAATTATGGGATTTTCGTAATTTGAAATCAAAATTTATAAAAGATGAATTAGAATTATTTTTTTCATTAGAACATATGATATTTCAACTCCATGAAATGTCTGAAGAAATAATTCTTTGGAATTATCATGAATAAATTTCAAAAATTAACAAATCCTTAAAAGAAATGGGTTTAATCTAATTCATACAAACTCTCTCTTGTCTCTTCGTGCAAAGCTATCAATTCCTCTTCACTTATAGGATTTCTTGCATCTCGTCTCAACTTAAGCTGCCAATCCAGTTCTTTCTGTTTCAACTCATCAGTTGGTTGAGTAAAGTAAAGAGCAGCCTGAGTTTTTGGATCAAAAGGAAGAGTCCAATTCATCAACCCCGCCAACCCACCATCCATCCTATCCAAAGCCAGAATAGCAGTTTGGCCAACCCAACCCTCCAATACCCCATAAGCTTCTGACCATTCCCTTATTGAGTACCATCCTTTTATCTCTTTACCAAGACTATACTCATTCCAACCTTTCATCTCTGGCAAGGAAGGAGCCTGCAATGACTCTACCCAAACAGAGAATTCCTTACCCACCCATAAAGCTCCAGGATTAGAAAGGCCTCCAGGTAAGAGAATATCAACTTCCAGCATATGCCCTCCACCCAACATCCCAAACTCTTCTTGGTTTACCAACTTCTTTGGAGTGAAACTTGGACTTCTGTAAAAATCTTCATCTGGAGATTTAGTCAATATCGGACACAACCCAAAACTCTTAGGACTGGGCTTATCCAATATACCAACAATTTTTGCCATACTTATAAGATTTTACCTGAACTTATATAATTTCGTATATCTATTTATAAAAAACTACCACAAAACCCTATTTCACCCCCAAATAACAGCAATCTTTTTATACTCAAACTTATTATTCTATTAGAACATGGCCAAGAATAATATACAGATGCCTCAAAGCGGAGGAGGGCTTATCCGTTACTTTGACGAGTATAAGAGCAAGATTGAGATTTCACCCACAACCGTGATAATATTAATAGTAGCAGCCATAATACTCATTGCAATCCTCCACCAGATTAATCCAATTTCATAAAAAATGATGCCAAAAATGAACCCAAGACAGATGAACAAAATGATGCAGAGAATGGGCATCAAACAAGTAGAAATAGAGGCAGATGAAGTAATCATAAAAACTTCAGGAAAAAATATTATAATCAAGAATCCACAAGTTAGCAAGGTCAACATGATGGGCCAAGAAACATTCCAAGTTGTTGGAGATATTAGCGAAGAGGCAGCCATAACAGAGGAGGACATCAAGACAGTTGCTGAACAAGCTAAAGTCTCAGAGGAAGATGCAAAAAAGGCTTTGGAAGAGACAGAAGGTGATCTTGCAGAAGCTATTGTAAAGCTTCAGTTTTAATTATCATGGAAAAGTTAAGGCAACTCATAGGCGAAGCTAACTTAAATTTAAAGAGAGCAGATCATTTAGTTTACATCACATACCCATTAGTTAAAGAAGTAAAATTACTATACAAAATTACAGAAAATATCCATACTGCATTAATCAAGGCCATGGAAGCCATCTTATATTACGAGAGGCTTTACAAAAGAATAGAACCAGTGAAGGGCGACTTTGAATATGAACTTGAAATGTTCAAGGAACAATGCGCCCGCAAATACAACATTGACAGGAGTTTCCTAGTCTTGATAAGAGATTTGCAAAGGATTGTAGAAGAAAGAAAGAAAAGCCCGATGGAGTTTGTGAGGAAGGATAAATTTGTGATATGCAACGAAAACTACAAGATGCATGTGCTTAATTATCCAAAAGTAAAAAACTACTTCGAAGATGCTAAAAAATTCATAATATCTGCAAACAAGGTAACAAGATGGCAAACATAGAAAACGCTTACAATGAATTGAAAAGAGTCGACCACTTAATATTTGTTACATTAAAGTATACCCGTACTGTCGACGTAATTTATAGTGTTATTGAACGCTTAATAAGCACACTAGATTTTGCTAGTACAGGAGTTTTGGACTGGGCTATAGAAAAAGGTACTGTTTCAACTGTCCCAACTGTAGATTTATTGAAATGTCAGAAGATTGAAGAGGTCTTTCCGAAAGATAAAGCTATCAAGGATATCGTAGACTTCTATTGTATGTTACGTAGAATAAAGAATTCAGACTATAAGAAGAAAGAAGAATATAGAAAAAATGTAGCTTTAGTGACAGAAAAGGATGAGATTAACATTGAAAAGCTGAAAGAATATGCTGAGATCACTAAAGAATACGTCCAATTATTACAGAAAAAGGTTGAGGAAGAATAATGGCCAGATTCATATCAGTCATATCAGGCAAGGGAGGAGTCGCTAAGACCACAACGTCCATTAACTTAGGAGCCGCTTTAAGCTATTTCGGCAAAGATGTTATTGTAGTGGATGGCAACCTTACCACGCCTAATGTAGGATTACATCTAGGAGTTCCCGTAGTTCCAATCAACCTCCACCACGTATTACAGGGAAAACACAGTATAAGAGACGCAGTTTACATGCACCCTGGGGGAACAAAAATTATTCCGGCAAGTATTTCTATTGCAGATTTAAAACATTCAAAGCCAAATAAGCTTAACAGCATACTTCAACCACTCCATAGCGCCGCAGAATTCGTTCTTATTGATTCAGCTGCAGGACTCGGTCAAGAAGCTCAAGGAGCATTAAACGCTTCTGAAGACGTCATCATAGTTACAAATGCAGAAATGCCAGCCATCACCGACGCTTTAAAGACTATCAAATTAGCTGAAGAGATGGGAAAGAATGTTATAGGTGTAGTTCTTACAAAAACTTTAAAGAATTATAAGGATCTTCCAATTCAGAGTATTGAGACAATGCTTGAAAAACCAATAATCTCAGTAATACCTTACGATAAAAGTGTAAGAGAAGCATTGACAATGAGAGATGCTGTAGTATTAACTCACCCAAGATCCCAAGCCGCTGTATCATACAAAAAACTTGCAGCATCAATTATTGGCAGAGAATATAATGAAGAGCCAGAAAAGAAAAGAGAAAAAATAATAAAAAGTATTCTTAAAAAATTAGGATGGAATTAATTCTTACAAGACCAATTCCTCCTTAAGTTGTTTGACAAAAGATTCAATAAACTTTATCCTTGCTTTAGCTAATTTTGTCGCTGTAACTGTATTAAACTTCATCTTCAATAATCTTGTAAAAACAAAATCTAATGTTGAAGGCGAACTTCCCGCTTTCCTTTCAGTACAAAAAGGGTCATTAAGATCATAAAATGGCCTTTTCATTTGCCCTGTTGAGGAAAATGATCTCATTATAGCTATTGCCCCAGTACATTCCAACCGATCTGCATCTTGCAAGATTTTTGATTCTATCATCTTAGGTTTTACACCCTTTGGGTAAGAATGTTCAGCTATAGCTTGCATAACTAAAGGAATCTTTTCTTTTGGATAATCCACCTTAGTTAATATTTCTTTAGCAGCTAGAGCACTTTCATCAGCGGCACTGTCTGAACGAGGATCATTCTTAGGGTATATGACAATATCGTGAAATAAAGCAGCAGGGATAATGATAGCTAAATCGCCGCCCTCATAAGACGCAAGATACTTAGCATTATCAAGAACCCTTAATGCATGACTAAAGTCATGTGACATATCTTCTTGGCTTGCCTTTTGTTCAGCCAACCTTAATAACTCTTGTTTAAGTTTTTTCATTTTTTTCCTCCGTAATATTTTTATTAATAATAGATAATAGTGCATCTGAACGGTGTAGAAAAACGTTCGACCTCTTTGAAAGTTTTTTAGTTCTTGGATCACTGAACTCGTACCACTCTCGTTGATCTTTAGACCAAGGCATAATTTTTTTGTCTGTTTTGGAAAGCTGAAACCTTTCAGCATTTTTTTCATCAAAGACCATTCTTCCAACAACATATCCACCACAAATATTAGACGTCCTAGCAAACACCCTTTCTATTTCCTCATCAGGTATTTCTGGAATGAGCGGCCTTAAGTAAACCAATACAGGAATATTAGCATCATGTAGCCTTTGAATAGTTTCAATTCTTTTCTCAGGATCAGGAGCGTTTGGTTCAAGTTTTCTAGCCGTTTTAAAACCTAGCAAAGAAACACAAGCAACCATATACTGCTTGTTTCGCATATGTTCGTGAATCCGTTTTAATGTAGCTATAGTCTTCAAAGATAAGTTTTTCTTAGTAGAGAAAGTAATACTCAATCCCAAGTCTACAACTGCTTTAATTATCTTAATAGCTTGATCTTCTCTTTGGAAAAACTCATTATCATACCCACATTGAATTAATTGAACCTTTTTGGGTAATTGTTTTAGAGTAGGTATAATCTGATCTGCAGTTCTTTCTGGAAAACCTTGGAATCCAGGCTCATGGATATAACAATATTTACAGCCATAACTACATTTGCCCCCCATTGAGATTATAGCTCGATTCCCATTGACTTGATAGTTTACAACCATTTTAATCAAAATTAAAGATTTTTAGTATGTATATGAACTTTTTTAGTTAAAAAGTTGAAATAAAAGCACAAATGACAAAATATATAAACAATATTGTATTATTTATAGTTATGGAACTCAATCTGTCTGAAAAGAAAGTCCTCTCCCTCCTAGAAATAGACTGCAGGCTCCCAGCCAACCAAATAGCGAAAAAAGTAAGGCTCTCTACAGAAGGAGTCATTAAGATCATTAAAAGGTTGCAAGAAAGGGGGATAATTCAAAAGTTTAACACAAAAATCAATTATTCAAAAATGGGTTATCGCCTATATCCCGTACATATTAAGCTTGTCCAACGTAATAAACAAATAGTCCAAAAAATAACTTCCATAGTTAAAAGGCATCAAACTTGTGCTTGGCATATGTTTTGTGAAGGAGAATATGATTTGCTACTTAGCTTTAGCATCAGAGAAGAAAAAAGTAAAGAAGATATTGCAAGCCTGTTAGACGAGTTAGCACCATTTATTTTAGAGAAAGAAATGGCAATAGTCTTACATGCATTTGAGATAAATAAATCTTTCATAGAAAATCATAAACCCAAAATATTTATGATCTTTGATTACCAATCCGAATATACTGACTTCAAAGCAAAAGAGCATAATTTAATCAACCTTATGAGACAAAATTCTCGAGAAACTTTTATCAACATTGCAAAAAAACAAAAGGTGGATCCACGAACAATCATAGGAACTATTAAAAAACTTCAAAAGAACAATGTTATTTCTGGATTTAAAACAAAAATCAATATGGCTAAGCTAGGCTATCAACCATGTATCGCCCTAATAACAATAAACCAATCAGATAAAAAACAATATGATTTATTTGTGAGCTATTGTAAACAAATCCCAGGCATACATTATTTTGTACGTCAATTTGGTAAGTATGACATTGAACTAACATTTGACGTAGAGAACATCCATAGTTTTTATGGACTCATAGAAGATATAAGGAATAAGTTTCCGTTTGTTCAAAAGATAACCACGTTAATAATAAAAAAGAATATTTTAAATTAAAATATAAAAAATATGATGGAATTATTCTTCTTTGACCACTTCTAACTTTCCAAACCTACCAGCAGTCAATTGTTTCTCTCCCTGGAACTCATTGACATAACCATTTGATATCTTTATTTTATCTCCAACCTTCACCTGATCAATTTCATCATTCCAAAGTGTTAATTTAATTGTTCCAGAATCATCCTTTGCTGTTGCATTCGCTACCCGCCCTGGCTTCCCAAACCTTTCGAACTCTCTTATATCTCCCAACTCCACAATTTCCAATTCTATATCTATTTTGCCTTGTCTTGGCTGCAATTCGCTTACTTTCATCATAAAAACCTCCAATAACTTTTAACCAAGATTCCAGTGCTATTTAAATCTTTTTGTTTGTACCTTGGCTTTTTGTGTTGAGGAATACTTTTTCCTTTGTAGCTAAAAATAGGGAGTTGGGAAAGACATAAATATAACAGTATAATCAAAATCTCTGTTGAAACACATAATATTTGATACGGACATAGGCGGCGATCCTTTAGAAAACAATTCCCCCTTAGTTCCTTTTCTTCTGAGATTAAATAAAAGGTTGAGTTGTTTAGAAAAAGTGAACCTATTATTTGGACTATTCACCGATTATTTCTCTATTCGGTTGTAGAAATTAACTGTCTCATGAACATTATCTCTCTCTTCAAATTACTTGCTACAATATACTCTTCAGAAGATCCCAATCTACAAATATTAAGCTTAAACAATTCATAATCAAAAGCATCATCATATCTAGTTACAATTGGATGAGACCTTGTTCCAAATCTTAAATAAGCTTCTGCAACAAGTTTTGGAGTTAATTCACTTTCTGTTGTAAAATAAATAGATCCACCGAAGTTATAGTAATATAACCTGTCTCTTGAAAGCCTAATGAGAACTCCTAAATCAGATTTATTTCCTTCTTGGTTAGGACCACTACATATGCCAGTATGAATACTTTGTGTTTGGCGGGTTTTTAATATTGGTACTAAATCCCCGTTCTCCAATAATCCTGAATAAAATCCTTCAGCTTGATTAAGAATATGTTCTCTTAAAGATTCATACTCTCTATCCAAGGCTTCAGTAATTCCAATTAGTTCTTGCCGTTCTCTTACTAATTTAGCTGCAATTTTATTTCCAAGATCAATTTGTTTTGTTATCATGATTCCACTAAAAAGTAGTTTCAGCAGCCAATATATAAATATTTGTTGTGGAAATCCCGCAACAACAAAAGATTTAAATAAAATAACTGATTTTAACCTAAAATGCGAGAAGAAATCGTCTTACAAGAACTAGGGATCGAACCAAGAGAAGCGAAAATCTACTTAATGCTTCTAAGATTAACTTCAGCAACTGCCTCTAAAGTAGCTGAACAAGTAGGAATAGATAGAACAACAACTTATGATGTTTTATCTCGTTTAATAGAGAGAGGAATTGTTAGTTATGTAATCAGAAACAATGTCAAATACTTCAAAGCATCTTCTCCCGAACAACTCCTTCTTGATCTTAAAGAAAAAGAAAAACACCTCAAAGAAGTTATGCCGAATTTATTAGCTCTAAAAAAACATGAAAAAGAAGAAACCAGTGTTGAATTATTCAAAGGAAAAGAAGGTATTAATTCAGTCTTAAAAATTATTCTCCAAGATAAAAAAGATTACCTTTTTGTCGGTGGTGCTCAAGATTTTTGTAGAACAATCCCAATTTTTATGAATCAATTTCTACGAAAATGTTATAATCAAAAAATACGAGGAAAACTTGTCTGTGAGGAGGGCTTTGGAGATAATAAAGAAGATGTTATTGGAAAATATGAAACATATAAATTAATTTCTAAGAAATTTGTTTCTTCCACCATCAAGGTTTGGGGCAACAAAACTGCTTTCTTTATTTTCACAGAACCTTATCACGCTATTCTTATTAAAAGTAAAGAAGTGGCTGATAGACAAAGATTATTCTTTGAACATCTATGGAAACAAGCTAAAGAACCAACAGAGAAACATCAAGAAAAAACTTTGTTGAAGTAAAAATCTCTCCTTTAATTACCTTTAGAGGGTTTATAGCTAAAAAATATCTCCCCTGATAAATGTTAGATTAATTTGTAAAATAACCCCGGTTTTTTTGTTTGTAGGTTTATAGGTAAATAAAGGTTAAAAGAATTAAGATGCCTTTTTTATCCTTTAAACTCAGGAGGACATATAATTTCAGCTATGCTTGTTACAACCATAGATAAGTCTTCAGCGACAGATGGTATGTAATTTGGATTCCATTCAGCAAGTTTGTTTTCATCTTTCTTCTGCGTTAGGGCTTTGAATTTAAGATGAGAAGCAAGAGAACCTAAATTAGCTCCTAAATCCCATATTTTTCTCTGTCGAATGCCTTCTTCCTTTTCAATTCTTCTTTCAGTATCAAGGATTACGTCATTTTTTTTCGAAACTGGTTGGAAAGCTTCTAAGGCTTGTGCTTCAGAAAAGTCCCTTCTTGCCACTTCAAGTTGGATTTGTAGTTGTTGATCCCAGGTATTTTTATACATTGCAAATCCGGTGATTAGATTTCCTATGCCGCACCTAGCACTTTTTAAGTAGTTTGTTACCATTTTTACAAAAGGATTATCAAGAGACTTATAAAGTTTTGCCCAAAAATCTCAGATTATTATGTCCTTTGATTTATGTAAATAACTACCTAAAGAATAAGTCAATCTTTTATTTAAAAAAGAAAAACTTACTTTTTTTAGAAAATTATAAATACTACTTCAAAATAATTACTAATTATGATTAATAGAACACTTTACTCTGTTTTTCAATCTGGAAATTGGGCACAAATGGATTTGCTCTATTTGGTTGATGAAGAATTAGCTATACATCCTCGACCAGATGTATGGTCAGCTAGAGTTTCTACGGGCCTTTTTGGATTGACATCTTGTCCATCTGGAAACCGTGGGCCTAAGGGTAATAATGAAGTCATACTTGCCTTGGGTAATGAAGGATTGGAGGAGCTTGTTGAATTAGGTTTTATTACTTGTCCCACTTGTACGCCCGAGATTAAACATAACTTTTGGGAAATTATAAAAGAAACTGTAAGGGAAAAATATGGTTTACTAGTGATGGATGCTTTTACAGATAAGAAAATCTTGAATTATAATGCCAGACGAGTTGATTGGGAAAGGATTCTATCAATTATACCAAGTCCTCCAAGAAGAATATATTTACCTCAAGATCTTGAGCTAGAAGAAGTTAGAGAATTTAAACAGCGTTTTGATACTATGGGTGTTAATCTACCACCAGTTGGTTTTTATGATGCAAAAGCACCTTCTAGGTTTACTGAATATGTTTTACCAAAGTAATCCAAGTTTTTCTTATTCTAAGTTTATAGTAAATAATTATCCCTATGAAAAAAGGCATATTTATTTTGGGGGTGAATTATTCATCCCAATAACCATGGTCAAAGATAACTTATCGCATCAAAAAAGCAACTTCCTCATCATCCAACCCAACATCCCCCACGATACCCCCCCCACCCCCATTTCTAAAGATTTCTTGTAAAAAAGGCAAAGTATCACTATAAGCCGTCCGTTTAGATGTATGGTTATATTCTGCTACCTTCTCAGCTATAGCCCACTTCTTAGCATTTTTCATCTTAGCTTGCCAGAGCTTCAAGATTCTCCCACTTCGCCTATAGCTTGTGAACCCAAGCCTCTTCTCATCTTTAGCCGTAGCGACCCCAGCAGTCAATAGTGAATAAATGTAAACTAAAAACCTCCAATACTGCCTCCTCCTAATTCTCCCATTGAACATATCAGCCCTCGAAATCCAATGATAAGCTTGAACTAGATTAGAACCAGAATATTCTTTTGGCAAATTCTCATCTACCCACATCATCACTTCCCTATAGTCTGCATTAACATTATCAAAAGCACCCAAGACATTCTCAACCTTCTTACTCTTGAACACCAACATCAGAGCATTCATTATGCTATCAGTTTTTTCCCTCTCCCCAATATCATCTATAGTATTTATCACCTTTCCAATATTAGCCAAGGTCTGAAGGTCATTTATCGCCCCCCTCAAATCACCACCAGCCCTCCTAGCCAAATTCTTCAAAGTTACTTCATCATACTCAACCTCTTCCTTCTCACAAATGCTCTTCAATACTTTAAGCACAGAAAGATAATTCAATGTCTTGAACTCAACCTTTTGGCACACTTTCCTCAATGGACTTAGTTTCTTACCCCAAGCATCATTAGCTGTAGCGACAATTGGCCAATGTGAATCTTTTATCAATCTTGATACAGCTAAAGCACCACCCCTATCCTTCATCCCGCTCAGGCCATCAACTTCATCAACAAGAATGATCTTCCCTTTACCAAAAAGGCTCATCTGCCCCACAGAGTTCCCTAAGATGGCCTCTATACTTTTCTTATTCCTCACATCTGAAGCATTAAGCTCTAATATCTCATATCCTAGTTCATTGGCTATGGCGTACACTGAAGAAGTCTTGCCACAACCAGGCGCTCCGTACAACAATACAGGCATTTTGGACTTTATTAAAACTTTAAGTTTCTCCATAGAAGTGTTATGCCCTTGTATCTCAGATGTATCCTTAGGCATGTATTTTTTAGTCCACGGGTGCATTTTCTATCACAAAAGATGAACCTGAAAGCTTATTTAAGTCTTTTTCTATTTTCTTTACATCTTCTGCAATGTTCTTTTCCTTGATGTTATTGACCTGCCCATCCACTTCAACTATCCGCCCATTAACCCTATCAAACTTTTGCGTTAAAGTATTAACCTCTTCCTCATACGTATTCTTCGCAAGCTTAGATTTAACTGCCTTAAGCTCTTTTTCCGCATCCTGCACCTCTACAACTATAGACTCCAAGAAAGCGTTATCCACCTTATCTAAGATAGCTAGGGTCTTAGTCTTTTTGTTCCCTTTCAACCCAACATCACCTTTAACAATTTTTTTTTCTAATTTTTGTAGAATATTTACAATCCTTAGACTCTCATCTTTCATCAATGCAAAGAACGGCTTTTCGGCATAATCTGTAATTCTCTTCGACTTCTGCTGCTTACCAAACTTCTTTAATGCTTTCTGAATAGGAGAAAACACCGTCTCAAAACTATTTTTAGCTTCCTGAATTTGTGCCAACAACTCTTCCTCTCTGTTCCTTGATTCATTCAACTCAATAAACCCTCTACCTTTTTTTAATCCATCAATCTTCTGTTGTAGTTTCTGCTGTTTCTCCATCAATTTATCTTTTTTATCCTGTAACTCTTTAACCTCTTCTTCCCTAGAATCCTTCTTGTCTAAATAGCCATAGATATGCTGTAACCTTTCCTGCAAATCCTCTACCAACTCCAAATGTCCTTCATTAATTTTCTGAGCCACCCTTCTTACTACAACATCAATACCTTTCAGATCCTCAGCTATAGCTACTAACTCTTTTCCTATTAAATTTTGTAATATAAGATAATTTCTCTGTGTCTTCTGAGTAAGCTTGTCCAACTCTTTCTCCGTTTCTATACAAAAATTTGTAAGTTCCCTACATGTAAGATACTTTGGCGGATGCAAAGCTTTGACAAATCTTGAGACAGCATGTACATAAGCAGGCCTATTCCCCAATACTAAAGACATCAATCTAGGCTCAACCTTCATCTTAGATACATCTACTTTGTCAAGGATATCTAAATTTGTTAACAATCTATTCTTTATGTCCTCAAGTTCAGCAAACTCAGGCTCTATATCTATAGAAGCATTCTCCACAAGCCATTCACTAATTTTATAGAAATCTAATGTTTCCTTATTTACCTCTTTCTCGAACAGTTTTTTCCAAA
Organism: Candidatus Woesearchaeota archaeon; assembly: GCA_964621125.1. Taxonomy (GTDB): domain Archaea; phylum Nanobdellota; class Nanobdellia; order SCGC-AAA011-G17; family GW2011-AR17; genus CAZUKZ01. Next base: position 634 of record CAZUKZ010000014.1, on the reverse strand, counting down.
AGCTCATCTTATGAAATTTGCAATCAAGGCTTCCATCTGGATAAACTCATCCGCTCCTTCCACCATTCTGAACTCAATCTCACCACATTTATCGACAAGTTTAACTTTTCTTATATCATCAACTTCCAGATTCCATACCTCTTGTTGAATCTGCTTTACAACATCCAGGCCCGAAAGCCCATGGTTAAGCATAACATCTAATAACTTGTTTCTAGCATTTATAAAATCTCCGCTTATTGCTGTTTCTAATACATCCCTGATCTCTTTAGGCCTTGCTGCTGAGACTAAACTATAAATTACATCTACAGTTATGTCCTTATGCAAAGACGCACAGCTCTGCATGATATTCGTTACTCTTCTCACATCACCTTTAGTTATTTCAAACATAGCACCCATACCTTCTTCAGTAACATTAAGCTCTTCCTTCTCAGCAATGTTAAGTATAACTTTCTTAATCTCTTCCTTATCCAAGGGCTTAAAGCGAAAGACAGTACACCTACTCTGTATAGGATCTATTATCTTAGACGAAAAATTAGCACTTAAAATAAACCTAGTACTTCCCACATAGTTTTCCATGGTTCTCCTCAACGCCTGCTGCGCATCCTTAGTTAAAGAATCACATTCATCCAATAAT
>CAZUKZ010000013.1:0-25009 GCA_964621125.1 Candidatus Woesearchaeota archaeon | reverse complement strand
CCACTTGTGTTATTTCTGGATACATCTTTTCTAACAAATCCCATACATTTGACATAATTGCTTAAACATCTTTTCCCTTACAAAGGCATTAAATTCGTCTCTAAATATTGTGTCAGCTTCAAATTTAACACCACTAGTTTTTCCATTAGCTATGCTATGGATAAAAACAGTAGGCTTTTTCCCCGATTTCTTCACACGAAATTCAGGCGCGGCAGAAGTTTCCGCCAGAGCCATCTTAACTCTATAGGTTCTAACCAAATTATCTGCACTTTCCCCTGCAACATCTGCTGAAACATATGACCAACCTTCAAGCTCTTCTTCACCAAAAGATTTTCTTGCATCTCTTCCATAAGGTAAAGTAACAATTTCCAGATAAGCAGAAGATCCTGGCGGTGTAAGTACCGGTCCAATCCTTGAAGATAACTCAACTACTCCTAGCTTAGTACCTTTCCTGCCTTCTTCTATCATTTTTTTCAATAGGCCACTTGTAACTAATCCATTGGATACTATGTTTTCATGAAGCAAATCAGCAGCTTTTAACAGGCCTTTTTTCTTCTCACAAAAGATTTGAGCTAATTTCACCTTTTCTTTTGCAATAGCTAGTTCTCCCGGTGTGTAATTTTGTTTTTTACCACCACTTCTATCTTTCCATTGCTTTAAATTTTCTTTTGATTCATGAATTAACGAAGCCCAATATTGGGGATCATCTTGAGCCCTTGATAATTCTTCTTCTAAAGAATCATTAAACATTTCAAATAATTCTTTTGCGACCTCGCCTCCTCTAAGAAGTTGAGGAGTATATAATTCTGCTAAATTAGCATACTGCTCATATAATTCATCTAATTTTGTCCCCATTGTTTTTCCTCATTAAAACTATTTCTACCTCGGATAATCAAGGTTATATAAGCTTTTTGTTTTTAAGTTTGAATACATAAAAAGACTTGAAAATATAGTTAGAAATCTGTTGAGGTAGTGATCATGCAATAAACTTTATATTCTAGACGTAAATAACTTATAAATTAGCATGGATATTAAGCCTTACACTGGGGAAATTGATACAGAATCTCAAGATTTTCAGCAAGATCGGGCTGAAATCCAGGGGGTTGTTGATGTTTTATTAAAAGATATATACGCGAAAAATTATGAAGATCTACAAAAAAGGCTAGATGATACACTTGACCTAGTGGAGGTATGGTTAGAGGGTCATAGGGCGGCTGATGAGGCTAAGGATTACGTTTCTGCCCTTAAAAAAACACTGGCTGAAGTCAAGGCTCCTAAGGTTAAATCACTGGATACAAGAATGAGGGAGTTGTCGAGAAAAGCGGATACTATCCAATTGGAGAATTCTTTGGGTTTTGTATCTAAGGTTGTTGCAAGGGAAAGTGAACCTTCTTCTTCTGATCTGATGCAGGCTTATACTATGGAATTGATGCAGGCGATAGAACAGTCTCTGGAGTTAAATATTGACATATCTAGACATGTTGAAGGTATGAAAAAGTCTTTGCTCGCGAAATCCATTGAGATGTTGAAAAAGCAAAAATTGGCAGGAAATGCTATTGAGTATTTGAGTTATTCAAGGATATTGGCCCAAACTGAAGATCTCTTCCTTTCCAACAGCTTAGGGAGAGTTATCTTTGATATCTATATGGCAGACTCTGAGAAGTATGTCTCAAAGGCAAAGGGTTATGCCTCGGATATAGAAACAATTTTAGATTCGATAAGGGCTGAAAAAGGTTCTGAGGATTATTATGATGCAGTCATGGGAAGGTGTTCCACTACTGCTGAATTCATGGCGAGAGATATAGCAAAAGCAAAATACTTTTCTTCAAAAACTGGTAGTGCTGGCCATGCTAAGATCAAAATTAAAATTAACGCTATTCATTATAGAATAGTGGAGGCAGTTGCTGATATTAATCTAGCCAATCTCGTTGCTTTGGCTTACAAGGCAGAGACATTTAATAAGATGATAACTTGTGAGGAAGGGTTTGAGAATGGGGCCTTGAGTTGGATTGCAGGGGAGGATGGTAACTTAGGCAGAGCACTATACGATGAAGATTTTAGATTTGCTGCATTGAAGAATGATATGCTGTATTTAGTAGAACATCTTAAAGGTAAGAAAAGAAAAAAAATTTCTTCAAAATTAGTTCAACTTGCTCCATGTCCTCAGGTGTACATCGCAATGGCTTTGGAAGAATTTAATAGAATTCAGGATGGGTTCCAAAAACAGGACTTAGTGTGTCTTCCTTCTTCGCTTTTTTGGTTGAATTCCGCTATTGATCGGGTGGATGCTGATGTTAAGGGGGAAATTATGCAGCATCTTGCCATGGTATCTACTGGATATTCAGTTAATCTATTGAAGTATTGACAATCTCTTCTAGAACATCTTCTTTTGGAACTTTGAACGTTGATACTCTATGATCTCCTGTATCATTTATGCCTACATACGCTTCATCTCCTTTAAATTGATGCCATCGTAGTTTGACAAATCCTTCCTTTCCCCCCCTAGTTACAACATCCTCTTTGTTCACAAAACACCAGTTTTGGCCATCTCCGTTGAAGCTTATCCATCTTTCATTCGGGAACATCCCTTCTCCATATTTGCATTTCAGGTACATTTTTGATCACCTCTTCTAATAACTCTTTTCTACCTAATTATAAAAATAAGGTTTAAGAAAAAATAAACTGTTAGGTTTAACAGCTAATGAGGTAATCCGTGACATATTTGGTCTTTTTGCATACCGTCAATGTCCTCAAGACATTTATGAATGTATTTATGAACTAGTTTATTGTTACATTTCCATTTACAATGGACTGTTCCCATTCTATCCTGGTCAGCATTTGAATCTATGATGTCCCATTCTCTTACGACAACTGTAGCTCCGTGGAAGTTATATATGTCCATTCTCAGATACTGGTTTTCATGAGGTCTGCCCAAACTCCGACTACCCTTTTCTAACCTATTTTCCTTCCCAAACAACCTTCTTACAGTTTCGGCGATATTTTTTGCTTGTTGCATATCCAAGAGCTTTCCTGTTCCATATATCATTTTGGTTCTCCCATTATTGTCAATCCCTGAACGATGACCAGTAATATATAAACTTTTCGAGAAAAAACCTAGTTTTCTAAGATATTTGCAATAAACCCTAATGAATGTTCATATGTATAATTAGCATTTCTTCCTTCAAAAGAAGAAGGATATGTGAGGATATGGAATTTAACCAATCTTAACATTTTTTGAAGAGCTGTAATCCGTTTTGTCGTTAAATCTTTCTGTTCTAATGCTGAAATATAGACGAGGCTCTCCAAAGGGATATCAGCACCAGAAATAAATGAGCCTTCCTCACCCACAGTACTATAAAAGATATGCTTCAGGGGATATCCTCCTTGTTTGTAGGGATGATCTAGGATCTCTTTGCATCTTAGACCAAGGTCTCCCATGTTTGTATTAAGAGGATAGATTAATGGGAGTTTCCTTCCATCTGGTTGATGGATGATGGGGGCATATTCTGCAATCTGTTTTATTTGGCTTTGCTTACTTTTCCTCGCAATTAAACTTTCAAGATAGCAAAATGTGTCAGAACCAGAAGCAACAAGTAATATGCCATAATTGTTAAATGCAAATGCTGTGCCAACGCACTCACATATCCGTGCCTTAGACATTATTGATTTTATAATTTCTTTACTAAAGTCGTAGCTATCATCTTCACATGCACGTGAATCCCTAAGTATTTCAAGGACATCCCATGGTGTATACTGTTTATGTAATTTTAACATAAGGTCAAATTAAAAGTAACCAACTTAAATATTTATCTAAGAAAATATATAAAGACCCTTCGTTAACAACTTTTATTAACCCGATTCTCAGAATCTTTAACTATGCTTTATGGTGAACCTTTTGGTAAAAAATTGATTTCAGTTGATGTCGAAGCAACAGGTCCAACCCCTGGCAATTATTCCATGCTTTCTATCGGTGCATGCGTTGTGGGAGATACATACAAACAGTTCTATAGAGATATCAAACCTATTACAGATAGATACATCTATGATTACGCCAGAATAGGTTGTCTTGAGCTGGATTGTCTGAAACCTGTAAATTTTCTTTGGCCTTACAATGCGAGAGACCCTGGCTTTTCTCCTGAAAACACATTGGAATATTTGACAAAATACGCCACTTATCCCTCAGTTGCTATGTTTGATTTTGCATGCTGGTTGGAAGATGTCTGTGATGGTTTGGACCCTTTGATGATTGCAGCGCCGATAAAGTTTGACGGCATGTATATCGACTGGTATTTTGATAGCTTTTTTGAAGGCCCAAATCCTTTTGGTCACTCTGGCAAGGACCTTGGTTCTATCTACTGTGGCTTTGCTGGAAGTCTTTCTGCAAATATGAAAAATGATAAAAGGTTTAATGTTAATAATTTCCGTTTACATAATGCTTTATCGGATGCAGTGGTCCAGGCAGAACGCCTTGAGATACTTATGGGTTTGATGGAAGACGAATATATGGATTTCTTAGTATCCTGTGCCCACTAGTTCACTGGACACGACAAACACGCGTAGCATTTATATATGATTTATTTTATTTAGTTCTTACATGAAAGAGAAACTGTTAAACTTGGTCAAGGATAAGGTTGTCCATCTTTGTACCCATTGGGATGCTGATGGTGTAACTTCTGGTGCCTTGATTTATCATCTAATCAAGAACTATGCCAAGAAGGTCCATACTTTGAGTAAGGGGAAGCCTTTCATGATTGAGGCTGGGGATGTTAGAGGAGATGCGGAAGTTATCATATGCACAGATATACAACCTTCTGAAGAGATTCATAATTTGCCTTCTAATCCTAAGATAGTTTACATAGATCATCATCCTACAGAAGATGTTAGCAAGTTTGATTTAGTGATGCACGACCCAGACATACAGTCGTGTTCTTTACTGATTTATGAAAAGTTGTTTAAGGGTACTAAAGATCCTTTCACTATATTCCTTGTTTTGCAAGGTTATTTTGGGGATGGTGGTAAGAATGATGATATACCTGCGGAACTACACGTTGTTGCGAATGAGATTATGCCGGAAATGATGGTGAAGAAGCAGAGTTATTACTCTGATGGATATTATTTAGAGATGCAAAAGTACACCTCTTTGTTGAACGTAGGGAAAAGGATGCATTGGGAAGGAACCTTGCCATTAGAGATGTTGAAGATTGCTGATTCCTACCATGAGATTGTAGCTAATGTTAATCCTATTGCTCAGGAGCTTTATACTTTCAAGGCTAATTTGAGGGAAGCTTATGATCAAAAAATCGATTTGAAAGAGATTAATGGTTTCAATGTCGCTTTAATTACTGACCCTCGTAACATCCAGGGTGTCTTAGCTGCAAGGTATATGGACGGTAAGCCGATAATGATCTTGAACACTTTAGATGGTGAAGTCATAGGGAGCTTTAGGGTGCCGGATGATTTGGACTTTGATGCGGGAGCATTCCTCGGTTCATTTAATGGGAAAATAGAAAGTTATTTGGGTGGTGGTCATGAAAAAGCTGGAGGCTTCACTCTGAGCAGTGAAGACCTTCCTAACTTTATTTCACTTTTAAAAAATCAAAACTCTTCCTCTTCATAGTGGTTGCTTTCTGTACTGAAATTTCTGAACTTTACCTTGAAAGCTGTTTCTTCTCTTGGAATATTTTCTTTTTTCATTTTAAAAAATAAAAAATTACCTCTTACGAGGATCCTTTCTGGTCAACAAGCCTACAACGATAAGAAACGCTATGAAAACAACAACTATTGCTATTCCATATATTGTTGTCATACGAACCTTATTTTCTACATAAACATTAATTGTAGATTGTTTCAATAAATCATTGCCGTCTTTAACTTTTACACTGACAGTATGTGTACCTTCTTGGTTAGCTTTTACCTTAAGAAGAAACTCTCCACTTTCGCTACTGGACAATGTAATTGTACTTTGGCTGATAGTTGTGCTGACTCCAGATGTAGGTAATACTTCTACTGAGTATGTCTTTTTTGTATCCCCTAGGTTTGCAACAAGAATTTTGTAAGTTGTTTCTTCTCCAATTTTGACATTACTATCGCTATCTTCTATTGACACCATAGTATTGTCTTTTGTCTCTTTCTTAGATTGTTCCTTCTTGCCTTGGACACGTATCATCTTAGTCTGTTCTACAGTGCTATGCCCTCTGTTGTATTTCACAATTATCTTTAGCTTATAATCTCCAGTTTTTGCATCTATAGGAATCATAAGGTATAGTGTGTTTGAACTTATGGAATTGTCATCTTGGGTCCACGGGTATAATGTATCTATATATGTGCTTGTCTGTGTTCCTAGTTCTTGGATGCTTGCGGTAACCTTGATGTCCTTCTCTTTCTTTTCACCCATGTTTTCGACTCTAGCCCTTACCATTATAGTCCTTCCCGCCTCAACGTTAGAGCCTGGGCTTACCATGACATCTCTAATTTTTAGATCATGCCTGTTGGCTTCCACAAATAGATTGTAAGATTTTTCAACCTGGTCCTTATCATCAAATAATTCTACGTGTAGTGTATGGGTACCAGTCTTCATGTCATCAGGGATATCAATAGTTACTGATTTATACTCTGTAACTCCATTCTCTAGATCAAATGTTTGTGTGACTGATTGTAGGATCCCATACTCATAGCCTCCTATCCACGCCCTTAACTTTACGTCTTTTTCAGTACTGGATGTGCCTTCCATCCATACTTGAACATTAATCTTGCTTCCTAGATCTACTTGTAATGTATTTGTGCTTGTTACTATTTCATTGTTTACTTGCACTTTAGTTATCTTGTAGTCTGAGGTTGCAAGGACCGTTCCAGCCATAGCTACCATTAAGATTGCTATAAGGCTGATTAGTTTGGTTAGTTTCATTTTTTACCTCGAATATTATGATTTCAGGATAACAGCTCATATATAAACCTTTCGGACATTTCGCCACTAAAGAGTTACAAAAATAAAAGGACATTAACTAAAAATAATCGCTATATTCAGAGCAAACTTGCCGCTAACCCAACAAAACCCTTATAAACCCGACCCTCCATCTAATTTCCATGCTTAATATAGTCCTAGACACTAACTTCCTTGTCCATTCTATAGATTTTAAGATAGACTTTTTTTCTGAATTTCAGAGGCTTTTGGACCAGAATTACACTATTTCAATTATAGATAAGACAATAGGTGAATTAGAAAAGCTTATAAATGAAGGTAAATTTTCAGAAAAGAAAGCCGCTAAAATAGCTTTGGACTTAATTGAAAAAAAAAAGATAAAAATAATTAAAACAGACTCAAAAAAATCTGTTGACGATTTGCTTGTATTATTAAACGCAGAAAAACACGCTGTGGCGACACAGGACAGAGAGCTTAAGTCAAGGCTTAAGAAACAGAAAATTTCGATTTTCACTATAAGGCAAAAAAATTATATAATCAAGGAGAATTAAAGATGTTTTATGAAATTGCAGTCAAGGGTCATGTTAGGGTAGCTCCGGACTTATTCAATGAGGATACATCAAAAGCAGTATTAGCAAGCCTTAATAGGCAGTTTGAAGGATTTATTTCAAAAGATCTAGGCATAGTCATAGGTGTTACAGAAGTCGATGAGATTAAGGATGGCGTCATCATACCTGGAGACGGGGCTGCTTATTACGAGACAATGTTTAAAGTACTTTCTTTCAAGCCTGAACTTCAGGAGATTATTTTAGGGAAAGTAGGTGACATAACAGACTTTGGTGCTTTCATGAACATAGGCCCAATTGATGGTATGATTCACGTTTCACAGACAATGGATGATTTTGTTTCATTCAGCAAAGCTAATGTTCTTACAGGGAAGGAGAGCAAGAAGGTGTTGAAGGTAAATGACTTATGTAAGGCCAGGATAATTGCAGTAAGCTTCAAGGACATGTCTAACCCTAAGATTGGCTTGACCATGAGGCAGCATAGATTAGGCGTACTGCAATGGATTGAAGAGGAACTTAAGAAAGAGAAGAAGGGAAAGAAGAAATAAGATGGCAAGAAAAGTTTGTAGAAAATGTAAGATTTTTGTTGAAGGAAGCGAATGTCCTATATGTAAGGGCAGTTTATTCTCAGACAATTGGAAAGGAAGGATTATAGTAACAGATGCTAATAAGTCAGAGATTGCAAAATCTATGGATATTACAGTTAAAGGAGAATATGCGATAAAGGTGAGGTAAGATGGAACTTGAGATAATTAAACAAAAAGACATGCCTTTACTTGGAAGGAAGAGAGTAAGCTTATGGGCTCATTTTGAGAACCTGCCTACGCCTTCTGCATCAAGTATAAGGGCTGGTCTAGCAAAGAAACTGAAGGTTAAAGAAAAATTGGTGGCGATAAGACATGTCTACCAGCATTTTGGTGGTGGCAGGGCTAAAGTCATTGCTCATATTTACAATAAATTCGAGGATTTAAAATCACTCGAAAAGAAGAAGGTTGTGATGGTAGAGGCAAAGCCTGAAGAGAAGAAAGAATCCCCTAAGGAAGAGGCTCCTAAGGAAGAAACCCCTAAGGGAGAGGCTCCTAAGGAAGAAACCCCTAAGGGAGAGGCTTCTAAGGAAGAAGTCCCTAAGGAAGAGGAGAAGAAAAATGGCAAAGAAGAAAGTAAAAAATATTCCAAATATACTATTTCTGGAGATAAGATAGAAAGGAAACCTACATGCCCTAAATGTGGTCCGGGAGTTTTTATGGCAGAACATAAGGATAGGTTAACTTGCGGATCTTGCGGTTACACTCACTTCAAGAAGAAGGAATAATTTTCATTTTTCTAGTTTTGTAAGAATTTTTATGTAACTTGTAGAAAATACAATGTCCTATAGATTTTTGTTAAGATTGTACATATTCTCAGTATGTTTTAAATACCTTGTTCAAGCCCCAAGATGTTACCATTTACAAGTGGCTACAAAACCGAAACATTTAAATATAATTACGCTTTCTTACTATTATCACCTCTTTTTCCCCAGCAGGAAACTCTGTCAAAGGAGTTTCTTGCCAGGGTTTCTATTCACTTATTCTCTTTTAGATACTTCATTCATTCAAACTAATTTTTAACAAACAATAGAAAGTTTTAATATGAATGAGAATTTTTAAGATATCATGACTGTAATGATTGCACCGATAGGTGGAAATGATGATGCAATATTCATAGCTATAAGAGAATTCAAACTAGATAGGGTAATTTTGGTAGCGACAAATGACAAGTCTGGGTACTCAGAGAGCTTAGCCTCAGATCTAGCTAATTTTTCTATCCCTACAGAAATAATGATAGTTACAGATATGTTTAATGATTTATTCAAGACAGTGGCAGAATCCAAAGAAGAAATATTAATTAATACATCATCTGGAGATAATATATCCAACATAGCGGCATTGAGCACTGCTTTTATTAATGGCACGAAAGCATTCTATACATCGGGGTCTAAAGCAGTAATGCTTCCCATAATGGATATATCTTATCATGAATTATTAAAAGGAAAGAAAAGGGAAATCTTGAAGAACCTGAAAGATAATAATCTTACCTTAAAACAATTGGCAAAGAAAACAAGCATAAGTTTACCTCTATTATCTTATCACCTCAATGGCACATTGAAATTCAAAGGACTAAAATCTTTAGGCTTGGTAAAAGTCATCCAGCAAGGTGGGATGGTAGTAATAGGATTAACAGATATGGGGAAACTTCTAGTTTATACTTAGGGCTAAACATCCAACCCAACTTACCGCCATCCCAGGACATAAATTCTTTTTAATCACTTACTCTACCATACAATCATGGACTGTGTGAGATGTAAGGGGAATGTAAAAAGTCAATTTGCTTGTGGTAGAAAATTTTGTCCAATTCTTACCAGATTCTCTAAATTCTCTCCAAAGACGATAGACTTAAACTTCTCAGGATCATCTCCACCAGATATATTCGTAGGCAGGTTCAACTACCCTAAAGTCTTCACTGGCATATTATCACCAACCCAACATGATGAAGAATCAAACAAATTAAGTTCCCCAGAGGAATGGTTTAGGAACAACATGTCAATAAATGATATCTTAAAAAATAGGGGTTCACTAGTATATTCTAGGTTTGCTTCAGATATAAAAGGGGGAAAAGGAAGACTTCTAGATACGATGCAAGAACTTTCAATGGCCAATAAGCCATGTGATGTAGAGTTCTTTCTGAAAAAGAAACCTAAAGTGTTGTTAGATCTAAGCGCAAAGGCACCACCCATAGGTAACCCAGCCCCTTTAGTGAAAGCAGATTTGATGGAAAACCCTAAGATTCCTAGAAGAGTAGATTACTTAGTCTCAGACAACCATTTGAAGGCTGTCAACGCAATAATTAAGCTGCACAAGAAGGATCATTCAGTCACATCCATGATAAAACTTCTCTCTTCTGGATTATTGGGGCTGAAACCACAGAGGAGGTTGGTTCCTTCAAGATGGTCCACAACTGCAGTTGATGATATTATATCAAAGAACTTAGTTAAGCAGTTGTACAATTACCCTTGGATAAATGATTACCTATTGTTTCATGGAGAATACGTGGGCAACCATTATGAGATAATCCTCATACCTCGCCAATGGTCCTTTGAGGTTATAGAGGCGAAAGCCCCGGGTTCATGCTGGAATACTGGCTCAAAGGTTTTCTTCTGTTGCGATGATGAAAATTATAAAGGGAGGAAGACCTATGCGTTTAATGTCAGTGGGGCTTACTACTGCAATAGGTTGGCAATAGCTGAATATTTAAATTCAATAAAGAGACAAGCTTCTATTTTAGTTATGAGGGAAGTTAGGGATGAATACTTTGCACCGTTAGGTGTTGGAATCCTGAGGGAAGTGACGAGGAGTGTATTCAAGAATAAGCCAGAAAGGTTTGATACATTGAATGAAGCAATAGCTAAAGCAGGGACTCGGATGATAATTCCTGTTTCAGAGTATGTTAAGAACAGTAATCTATTGAAAGAAATAAGGGCACAGAAGACTTTGTTTTCCTTCTGATATTCACCTGTAGACGTCCTTTCGATGTTTAAAACGTAGAATAATAAAAGTCTTTTTTTTAATGGTGTAAATAATCCTGAATGGTTTTATATAAACTGAGTATTCTCCGTATAAGTCATATTTTAAAGGTTTGCCAATGTTTGGATTATTGATTATTTTCTTAATCTGTTTTTTGAGTTTTTCTTTAATCTGTTTATCTCTGAGTGACTTGACTTTTTTTTAAAACTTACAAGAGTGACGAACATTTACAATTACCATGATTCTAAATCCCTTAGAAACTTTTCTTTTGTTGACTCCCTATATTTCCCAGTTTTGATTTCTTTCCAGGCTTCTTCAACATCTTTAAGCAACTCTAAATCCTCTTTTAATAAAGGGTTAGAAATTTTCTTCAGGATTAATACATCATCTTTTGGGCTAGATATTGCGAAGACACTCCCTTCTTTGAGATCTCTATTTTTTCTAATATTAAAAGGGATCACTAGTTGGCCTTTAGAACTCAATTTTACTAATTCTGGAACTTCTTCAAATATCTTGCGTTTCATAATCGGTAAGAAATTCTTACTGATATTTAAATGTTCCCCAAATTTGGTATTTATTCTCATTTTCAATCATCACATAATCATTTGAACTGAAGCAGGATTGCTTATAAAATCCTCTACTTTGATATCATCAACTATATAGAAGACTGCCTTTCTTTCAATTTTGAATTTTTTCTCTAATTTTTCTATGAAATCTTCCATCTGTTTAATGTTTTTGAACACAACATCTGCCATGTAATCATATCCATTGGTTATCTTGAACAATGAGTTAACATTCTTTATATTTTCAAGATGTTCTTGTATGCTCTTACGTTTATCTACATCTACTTTAAGCAGCATCTTTGCTCTTGTGTTATATCCGAGTTTAGAGAAGTCTACTATTGATGTATGTTTCTTTATTACTCCATTTTTGTATATCTTCATTCTGTCATGCAACGTTGATATCGGTACATGTACATTTTTGCTTAGCTTCGTAAGGCTTTCCCTTGAATTCTTCCTTAGTGCAGCGATTATCATCAATTCTTTTGTTTTCATCTTCATCCCTCCTTGTGAAAATAAACTTTCAGTTTTTCTGAATAATCGTGTTTTAGAAGTTCTATTTAGATTTAATCCTTGTACTTTATGTACCGTACATAATTTTGATAATTTCTGCTGTATTGAAAACTTTAACTCTCTTTACTGCTTTTAGTTTTTGATCATTAGACCAAATAATGCTTTGAGGTATAGTTAGTGCAGTTGCAATAAATATTGCATCATTTGGGTCTATATCTTTTACTAGTCTCCAAGCCCTATGTTTATGATGGGAGATTTCTTCATTATGGATAATCTTTACCTTACTAAGAATGATATCTAACAAGTTATTAAATTCTGATTCTTTCATCTTACTTTTCCTTAACAGTTCAACTTTATGCTTTTTTAACTCTTGGAAGATAAATTCTGGAAATAAGAACTGGCCATCATACTCTAAGATTATGCTTCTTGTTGTGGAGTCCTTAATCATTGCAGAAAAAAGGATATTCGAATCAATTATAATCTTCATCTAATAAATCTATTTGTGGCAAGGACTTTTATCTTATTGCTGAATTCTTTTACATCCCTTTCAGTCAACTTGCTCTTCTTGGCTAACTTTTCTGCTAGTTTTAATGTCTCCAATTTAGAAATAATTGCTTTTCTTGCTACTTCGCTCCACTTAATTTCTGAAAACTCTTTCATTTCTTTTCGTACATTATCTGGTACAGATAAAGTTATATTTGCCATGCATGAATAATTATGTGGGGGCACATATTTAAGTGTTTCGCTCATCATAGATCCTCCTAGTCTAGAGAATCCTAAGTTCTATTTAGACTTAATCCTTATACTTTATGTACAGTACATAATTCTTTGAGATGGCGGCGAGTTAGTTACTTGTTAAGATGTCTGAATGCTATCTTTATTACATTCTTAGTCTTTTGGCTTATGTTGTATTTTTCAAGTTTTTCTTCCGGAAGCCAGTAGAAATCATCGTGTTCATTAGAAATTTTAACCTTTCCTTCTAATTTTCTTACAAGAAAATTTATCTGTACCGTATGTTTTATTTTATCTTTATTTTCTATAATATAATCAAATGTCGATATAGGTTCAATAGTTCTTACATCTAATCCAGTTTCTTCTTTTGTTTCTCTAATTAAAGATTTTTCCACACTTTCTCCAAAATCAACCTTGCCGCTAGGAAGCTCCCATAAATTAGGTAATATTTCTTCATCCTTGCTTCTTTTCAGGATAAGAATCTTATTGTCATCTACAATGATTGCTCCAACAACAATTTTTTGTATTTTTTGTTTCATCTTCTAATAAATACTTTTAGTGTTTATGTTACTTTTCCTTCTAGCTGTTTGACAAAACCACATTTTGGGCATTTGAAGCGATAAATATTATCCTCATCTGAATATGCGCAGAATATCTCGATGAACTGTGCTTTAGGGTGGCCGCATTTTTCACACTCAAAGTCATAGACTGCTTGTGTGTTGTTGATATCCGCAACTTCTATTTTTTTAATATTCTTACCTAAGACTTCTTTCATTGGCTTAAGTACAGTATCGCCTTGTTCATGATCGTTTGTACAAGTGAATACTTCTTTGCCATTCTTGAGTCTTTTTGGCATTACAATACTTCCACATTTCTTACAGAACATTTTTAATTACCTTCGAGTCTCTCGAGGGAATCTACAGTGCTATATAAGGTTATGCTTTTTATGTCGGATGGTTGAAAGATTAGCATTTTAAGCCTCTAAAACCCTTAAATTCGACCTCATTCTACAGCCACTACAACCTCTAAAACCTTATTCTTTTGATACATAAAAACGATACATTTATATATTAGTTACTACTACAAAGTAATAGAAACAACAAATAATGATTACAAAACTATATAAATAAGAACAATAAAAAAACCAAGGGGGAATAAATAAAATGCCAACAACTACAACTGCACCAGTATTAGACGATAAGATAGAAGCCTTCAAGGCAGAAGATATGGATGTACTTAAGGACAAAGGTGTTCTAGGTAACTTTGAAAGAGCTAGACTTAATGATGCTCTTGACAAAGCTGGAAAAGAACTTGACCCTGCTAAGAAATTTGAAACAATGGCAGAAGTTTGGGGTACAGTAAAGCAGTCTTTAGCATACGATTTAGGTATCGGTGAGAAACCAGATCTTAACTTGAAGGGAGCTGTTTCATACGGTATGGATAAGATTGACGATTATCTTAAATTATAATTTTTTATTTAATTTTTAGGTAATATAGATGGATCTAACTAGATTTTTCGATGTTTTAAATCTTGATAAGAAGGAAAGAGATGAAGTATTTCATTCAACTTTTCCTTTAGTTAAGAGAGCAGATAGAGATATCAAGTTTGCATCTGATGATTTAGAGGAAAAAGTAAGAGATCGTTTGTATGATCTCGCATTATTATATTTTTCTACAGGGGATAATTACGATAAATTAGACCAAATTACAACTATTGGACATCTTAGGAGACGTGTATTCTTAGATGAGCTTAAGAGAGTAGACCAGATTAATGATCCTGCATCTCAATCATCCCAGCTTTCAGGAATATTTCAAGAAATTCGTCAACATGTTGCATACGAGGTTGGTGTCCAGCTTATTGAAGGCTCTTCAGATCCAGATCCTAACAAGAACATGGATGTTTATATTGGGACTGGACTGGAATACTTAGATACACTTAGAAAATGAAAATATTTTATGGTACGGATATGCATGATGATTTTGATAGTTTGATACTTTTCTACGAGTTCGCTAAAGCTAATGATGCAGATTTGATTATTGTTTCAGGTGACTTAGCTGATGACACTATTCCAATAGAAAACCTTGAGCAGCGTAATGAATTATTCACGCAGATGAAATCATTGGCAATGCATGCGCTTCAGTCCCGCCCATGGATAAAGGATTTGACAGTATATGAGATGTTCAATGCCATGCCGATTATAGCTCAAGAATTAATCCAACAGCACCACCAACCAGATTATGTGAAGAATTTGGCTAAGGGTTATCTTGATAATTTGAAAAAGGCTTTGCCTGAGATGGAACGTACTTACCATAAGCTTAACATTATGGCTAATGACAATGTTCTTTTCATTCCAGGAGACTACGATAGAGATATTCAATTGTTGGATGAAAGGTTCAATGCTTTAAAGCAAGCTGATATGCACAAGAAATCAAGAGAAATAAAGGGTGTAAAGATTGCCGGTTATGGTGGTGCTTGCGGCCAAGATTTTGGACCTGTTGCATTTAGGACTGTTCCTTTAGAAATCACAGTGGCTTTCAATGAAGGTATAAGGCAAACTGGTTCTTCAATCGAAGGTACATTGGAGCATGAACTTGTCTCAGAACCTAGAAAATTCCTTATGCAAGAACAGCCTCATATAGCAATTGTACATAACCCTCCACAAGGTTACCTTGATACTGTAGTTGTTCCAGGCCCACAAGGTCCAGTAGAACAACATACTGGAAGTATAGGGCTAAGAGAATACGCAGAATCAGGTTTAGCTAATATAATTTTATGCGGTCACATACATGAAGCTAAAGGTATTGTTTTAGCACATTCTGAAGATTATTCTGCCCTTCCCACAGTCTTAATTAATCCGGGAAATTTAGGGAGGCATTTAGTATCTTCAGGCTTAGTTAATTTTGCTGAGATAATGGTGGACGACGAGACTAAGAGGTTCGAATCCGCGACATTCTATTCTTCTTCAAATGTCAGGAGATCTGAGAGCATAAGACCAACATCAAGAGTATTCATGCAAGGTACTAGTCTTAAGCGGCTGGAGATGGCTGGAGAAATTATGTTATCTGAAGCATTGCCTCCTTCAATGACATTGAAAGACTGTGCTAGTGAAGATGATTATAAGAAACAGCAAGAGAGATTCTTCTGTTTGGTGCAGGACTCAGAGAAATAAAATTAATCTTTCATATCTACAATCTTTTGCATATCTTTGACAAAATGTTCGGCTTTCCGTTTATACATGTCATATTGTTTCCCAGTAATGTTCAGTATTTCCCTATGGACAATTCCCTTAAAGAGCTTATAGAATAGCCTCATCGTGTTTGCTGTTTTCTTTGTCACTAGATGTTTTTTAATCAAAGTTCTTTCCATTCTGTCAGCCACATGGTTTGGCGATGGAGGCACTTCTCCAATTTTCATCAGCGCTGCATGCGCAGAATCTATGACAGCCCAATATAAGTCAACTGTTGCAGACAAGATATGTTGTTTGCTTCTTGCTAGACTTGCAGGAGCCATAGTGAAATATGTATATATGGCTTCCTTGCTGGGCCTGATTCTTCCTTGGTCCAACAAAGCTTGTAATGGATCAAAAAAGCCTGTATCAATAAGAGAAATTCCATATCTCAATATGTTTATTGCAACCGGATCACCAACCCTTACATACTCCCAGAAACTAGTATACTTCATTGACTGCACATGCAGTCTATTTCTATCCACTTCCGCAACAATCTTCTCCATTATAATTCTGTAGGTTTGTACAATCTCTGGAGTAAACCTTATTGTAACATCATCAAGTATGACTAGAAGATCTATGTCCTTGTTTCCTTTTGGCTTTGAGACGACTGACCCGAAAAGTATGACTCCCTTAACAAATGGTCCTAATTCCTTATAGACTTTTTGTGCAAAGCTCCGTGCTATATTAAGTTCAGTAGTAGGATAATGAATTTGTCTTCGAATCTTCTTTTCAATTTTAAATCTCAAATTATACACCTCTTTAGTTAATTAAGAATAAGTCTTTGTTTCTATTTAACCTTTTTGGTCGCACCTTGAAGATCTTTCACAACTTTCTTGAATGCAGTAACCTGGTTTTCAGTAAGCTCGCCATATCGTAGATAATTGACCTTGATGTTTCTGAGGAATGAATTTTTCTCATAGAATTCTTCGGGTATGTCAAAAAGCTTTTTCATCTTGGGATCTTTGATTTCACCTTGCATCTCTCGCTTTTGGCACTCATAACACAAAGCAAACCTTTGTTTTCTTGTTACTTCAACATAATTCTTTTTGCACCTATAACAAATCTGTTTATACCTTACTGCAGCCATCGGTACTATGAAAGAACTACTTGTATATAAGATTATTCTATCGGTGTTTCACTCCACCACGCATCCGCCTTATCTGTTAGAGGCAAGTACTGCCCTTGCATCAATGTCGTACTGTTAGTTCGCCCGAAATATGATCCTTCAATGTCTGTCCAGCTTCTGGAAACAGGCCCAACTCTATACATCGGTGAAGCGGCTAGACCAGCCCACCCCTCCGTCATTACACCATAGATAGATTCACCTTCCCCCTGTGCTCCAGGTTCGATTATTATTTCATCTTTTAATCCTGCTTTCTCAATTTCTTTTATAAATTCCTTTATTGGTGTATTACCTTGTCCAGGCGCCAGATGTTCATCTCCATACCCAAAATTATCAGATATGTGCACGTGTCCTATGACTTTATGCTTCACAAGATCCTTTACCTCTGTCATTAGCCACTTTTTGAATTCCTTGTCACTACCTTTGAAATACTGCCTCCATAAGTTGGCATGACCTATATCAAACGTTGCTTTAATGTGGTTGTCTGCAAGTTTTTTGGCTTCTTTCTTATTATCAACCTTTTTCTGGTCCAGTAAGTCTTGTGTCATTTTTTTCCTAGCTTCTAATATGAGGTTCTTGAGTTCCTGAGGATGGCTACCATAACTTTCTGCAAAGATATTTTCAGGAGATATATACACTGGTTTTTTCAGTCCCTTTTTTTTCTCTACAGTAAACGCGTACATCCCGAGCTTTGCGATATTTACAGATGATTTTTTTATAGCATATTCTTGCAATGTTTCAGCTGTATCTAATTTTTCTTTCAGCTCTTTCCTTTGTTTACCGTAAGATACGGCAGCTTCTCTCATGTAATCATATTCCCTTCTCATTTCTTTGACACCTTTTTCAAGATATTTCATGGGATTATTAAGAAAATCCTGATACTCAGGCGAACCTTGCCTAGGGGCAGTGCCCATCTCTGCTGCATATTGCATAGCCCAGTAGTTGGCCATTTGTGGATTGATATCTGCTTGGTCCTTTACAGAATCTACCCTGTTTTTTATTTCTTCTAAATTTTTCTTCATTTTCTCTGCCTGCCCTTGCCACCTTTTTTCTTCAGAACTTACCTGTAGCATCTGCTTATCACTGAACGCTTCGAAGAATTCTTTTGTAGCTTTTTCTCTTAGCTCATTACCTTGCAATCCATCCTTTCTTAATTTTTCTTCATAATCAGTATATTTCATGTCTTCATACCTATAACGGCCTTGCTTATCCACCATGGGGACAGGCTGGCCAGTGTTTGGGTCTATTACATCATTACCATCATTATCCTTCATGGTTTGAAGTATGGGGACTTTTATGTTCCTCTTGAACGTCTGTATAATTTCTCCAGTCTTACCATCAACAATTCCTGCCAAGGCCTCTTCAGCTTCCTTTTCATACATCGAAAACTTACCACCTACATCTGACACAGCTCTTGGAAACTCTCCAGTGTGTAGTACAACTGGCCCTCCTTCAGCAGTGTCTGCAGCAAAATCTATAGCTCTCTTTACTTCTCTCATTGTTTGTTCCGCAGCCTGGTTGCTGAACCTTCCTTCTGATAGTCCTGAGAATCCCATTGCATTTGCCGAGGCATGTGTAGTCAATTTTACATTGTTGATCTTAGCCAACTGCCTAATATCTTCCCTCTTTTCCTTTCCGATAGTTCCTGGTGTTATAGACATTGGGCTTGATATGCTTCCCTTCCCCATACCCATGAACCCCAGTTCAACAGATGACGCTCCTGCAGTTATTGCAGCCTTGATCTGTGACCACGGATCCCCTATCCCCATTGAGATACCTAGATTTTTAGTACTAAGATTGATCTTTTCAGGCTGTTCCTTGTCCATTGAACCCCAATAGTCTGTTCCGAAGTCTACCATGTTATATCCCTAGATTTCTAAGTTTATTAAAGTTATGGGGGAAAGTTTTTTAATACTCGGCTTATACCTTGTTTCAAAATAAGTTAAATGGGAGGTAATATTGATGAATAATGTAGAATTAGATGAGAGGGCAAAAGAATTAGCTGGTATAGTCGTAGATTATTCGACTGAAGTGAGAGAGGGTGACCTTGTGAGAATCGCTGGCCAACCCGTGGCTTGGGAATTTATGGAAGAGATAGCAAGGCGTGTGATTGATCGTGGTGGCATTCCTTTTATGGCTGCTACTTCTCCCAATGTTGAGAGGCATTTGTTAGACAAAGGCAATGCTTTCCAGAGATGTCATAGGCCTGGGTTTGCATTTGCGAGAGCAAAAGAAGTTGATGTCAATATAAGTGTTTATGCTCAAGAAGATCCATTGTATCTTGAAGGTGTTGATCCTAATAATCTAAAGGAATCTAATGAGGCTTCAAAGCCTTTGTCAGATATAATTGTAGGGGATGGTAAGGGTAACCCTGGCAAGAGGTGGTGTGTTGTTGGCTACCCTACTAAAGGGCAAGCGGAGATGGGTGGTTTATCTTTACCTGAATGGGAAGATGCTGTTTATAGTGCTACAAATGTAGATTGGCCAAGCGTTTCTGAGAGATTGCATAAGATTAAGGATATTTTTGATGCTGGAGAAGAGGTTCGTATTGCTGTTCCTGGATTGACTGATTTGAAATTAAGTCTGAAGGGTCGAAAAGGCGAAGCATGTGATGGTAGGTTCAACATGCCGGATGCGGAAGTATTTTATGGTCCTGTAGAGGATTCAGCTGAAGGTGTAGTAACATTTAGTTACCCTGCTGTTAGGCAAGGGAATGTGGTTGAAGGTATAACATTAACATACAAGGATGGAAAGCTTGTTGATTTTGACGCTACTAAAGGAAAAGATTTTTTGGCTAGCCAGCTAGCAATTGATGGTGCGGATAGGATTGGGGAATTAGGTATTGGCGGAAACCCAGGGATAACTAGGTATATGAAAAACCTTCTCTTCGATGAGAAGATTGATGGAACTATACACCTGGCCGTAGGAATGTCATATCCTTTTGGGTTGGATAAGGGTGGTGGTCTGAATAAGTCAGCATTGCATTGGGATTTAGTCTGTGAGTTGAGGAAGATTGATGGGAATCCTGGTGGAAATATATATGTTGATGGAGATTTGGTCCAAGAGAACGGCATCTGGGTTTTTGAGAAATAATTTTTTCTTTTTCTTTTTTAAGAGGTAATATTGAAATGGGATGGGGCGAATGCAGATTTAAGGAAGAGACGGATTGTAGAGAAAGAGGTAGCATAGATTATCGTGTTACCCTGCCTGATATTCGTGTAAGAATTGATGTTCCTGTTATGTGGAAGCATTATATGTTGCAACATTTTGTACAGCCTACAGAGAGGGAAAGGGAGATTATTATGTCTGCTGATCCTTCTCAGGCTTCTGGTCGTGAAAGGTTAACTCGAAGTTTAATGGAAGAAGTAAGGATTCTTTACGTGGAGAAAACCTCAAGAGGATACACTCACGAAGTTGGTACCGAACCGGATACAAAGTTCATAGAAAAGCTAGAACGTATCTTGAGTTGCACGAAACCAAGGCAAACAAAAAATTTTGGACGCCATTATTTGGGTTGGAGGTTAAGGGGAGGGTGAGTTTGCATTATTCAATGGGCGTTCCAGTCCACCACAATTCTTCTTTATCCTGTATCGGATGGTAAGGCCCACCCATCATCCCTGGGTTATTCGTTGAAGCGAAATAAGAACCTTCCACATCAGTCCATGTTGTGGAGACATTCCCTCCATATGTTCTCGCTCCTTGATTGTCCCACGTCTCTGTCATAGCACTGTAAACTGTTTCACCCGTGCCTTGCGCTCCTGGCTCGATAATCATCTCAATGTCTTTGCCAGAACTTTTTACTTGTTCGACAAACTTTTTTATAGGGGCATTTCCATCTCCGGAAGTCAAGTGTTCATCATTGTACCCAAAATTGTCAGATATGTGCACATGTCCAACAATGTCATTATCAATCAAATCCTTAGTCTGGCCCAACATCCATTCTTCAAACTCTGCATCTGTTCCTTTATAGTGCTGCCTCCACATGTTTGCATGGCCTACATCAAACGTTGCCTTGATATGTTTCTTGGCTAAAGTATAAGCCTCATCTTTCTCCAAGCCTTTCCCCTCAAGTTTCTTCGCCATTTCATATCTACTTTTCTCAACAAGGCTTTTAAGTTCTTGCGGATGGCCGCCATAATGTTCAGTAAATATATTTTCAGGCGAGACAAAGAGATCTCTTTCAAGTCCCTTTTCTTTAGCTACCTCATAAGCATGTATTCCCAATTCAGCAATGTTCTCTGCAGACTTTTTGATAGCATACTCGTTTATTGTCCTCACACCATCCATTTCTGTCTCTATTTCAAATCTTTGCTTACCGTATGATTCTGAGGCGTCGCTTAGGTAACTGTGCTGACTGACAATATCATCCACCCCTTTCTGTAGGAATTGTCTGGGATTTTTTAGGAAATCCTTGTATTCTGGTGAACCTTGGCGTGGTGCAACTCTCATCTCTTCAGCATACTTCATTGCATTATAGTTAGCCATCTGAGGGTTAACCTTGGCCTGGTCATCCACTGACTTCAGAATTCTATGCACATAATCCAATTGTTTTTTAGCGTCTCCAGCCTGCCCCTGCCACCTCTTCTCTTCAGAGCTTGCCTGTTGTAACGACTTGCTTTTGTAATATCTGAAGAATTCTTTTGCAGCTTCCTCAAGTCCTCCTTCAAAACTATTCTCAAACTCTGAATACTTCAGTTTTTTGTAGGCATACTTCCCGCCATCCATTTTAGGAATTGGAAATCCTGTGGCGGGATCTATAACCTCCTTGCCATTTTGATACATAGTATCCAGTACTGGAATCTCTAAATCTTTTGGAAAGCCCGCTATTATCCGCCCGCTATCCTTGTCCACTAATTGAACTAAAGCCTTATCTTTTTCCCCCGCATACGCTTCAAAACCTTCATACTCACTTATAGCTCTTGGAAACTCTCCAGTATGCACAACTATAGGCCCTCCCTCGGCGGTGTCTGCCGCAAAATTTATAGCTCTCTTGACTTCTGTCATGTTCTGCATGGCGCGTTGTTGGCTGAAACCATCCTGCCCTAACCCAGACAACCCCATGGCATTAGCTGATGCATGCGTTGTTAGCCTTACACCGTTGACTTTAGCTAAATACTTGATATCTTGCCTTTTCTTATAGCCTATAGTCTCTGGGGTGACTGATCCAGGGTTGTTTATGCTGCCTTTGCCAGTCCCGAAGAAACACATCTCGATAACAGGGGCGCCTGCAGTTATGGCTTCCCTTACAAAAGTCCAGGGGTCCCCTGTAAGGCTTATCCCAAAATCATTTATAGAATTATAGCCTTGGTCTACCATTGTGACACCTCTTTCATCATCAGGCACTTGTCTCCAGCCCGATCTCTTACCTTTCTTAATTTCTTTTCAAGATCATCTTTGCTGCTTGTCCTGATATCCCCTATCTTCTTAGGCCACGCAGGACATAAAGTTATAGTGCCGTCAGGCTTGACAGTCATTTCATTTCCTGCATTGCATGTTGAATAGTGCCTTATGTTAAATTTTTTAAGAAATTTATTAGGCACAGGCCCCTGCACATTTAATATTGTACGGCTCTGCGTCTGCATTTCACCCAATGATTGTAGAAACTTTTTGTACTGTGTCTTTGAAGGTTTTAACTTTTCTTTATTTCTTAGGGCATTCCCTGATTCATAAAGTGTTGTGAAATTAGCTATTGGTATTTTTAACTTATTAACCATGTCAACATAATCTTTTATGCATTTAACATTATCTTTGGTTATGGTAAAGTTCGTGAACACTTCAACGCCTTTGCTTTGCGCTAGCTGTATCTTGCTTAATAGTTTTCTGAAACTTTTCTTGTTTTGCAATTTGTTATGCTCTTCTTGCAACCCTTCAAGGGAAACCTCCAATCCTATTACTTTCCCCTTAATTCTGTCCAACAGCTTTTCATCTATGTTCAACCCGTTTGTCTGTACCAGGCTCAAGAAACCTTGGCCATAAGCATGTTCTACCAAGTCTGGAAAACTCTTTTGTTCTAGTGGCTCTCCTCCACTTATCACTAGGTACTTCACTCCCAATCCTTTTAGCCTGCTTATAACATCTTTCTGGCCATGAAGGCCTAGCTTGTGCCATTCTTTCTTTTCATTCAGGCAATAAGCACAATTGTTTCCGCATTCTAAAGTGATTTGGTATATTGCCGATTCCATCATGCTGATATCTTACATGGATTGCTGAAGAACCTGCTTTCAAATTCCATTATCTCTGGAAAGTTTACGTCTTCTCCTAGTTTTTTGATAGACCGTATAGAGTTCCTGAACCAAGGTGCAGTTGTAGGTTTTAATCCAAATAGTCCTTGTTGGAAATCCATGCTGTTGATGTTCCTTTTTATGTTGAACTTGAGGCATTCCCTTAATGGGACTTCAGTAGCTTTCTCGCATAACGCTTTAAGGTCTGCTCCTGAAAAATTTTCAGTCATCTTAGATAATGAGGTGTAATCTACATTTTTTTCTACAGGCCGTCCCTTCATGTGCAGCTTTAATATTTCTTGTCTGGTGAACTGGTCAGGCGGTGGTATAAAGATGGAAGTGCCGAACCTACCCTCCCTCCTTAGCGCTGTATCTATGTTCCAAGGTTCATTTGTCGCACCGATTATGAGGATGTTCTGGTCCTTATTGCCGACACCATCCATCTCTGTCAACAATTGGCTGACTACAGCTTTCATTGGCCTAGTCATTCTGCTTCTCTCTCCCCCCAGCGCCTCAAACTCATCAAAAAATATTATGCTCGCTTCTTCCTTCCTTGCATCCTGGAAGAGTTTTGCAAGTTTCTGTTCCGCCTCTCCTACATATTTGCTCTTGATATCGCTTGCTTTGATATTGAAGAATGCTACATCAGCTTCCCCAGCTGTGGCTTCTGCAATCAAGCTTTTCCCACAGCCAGGCGGTCCATACATTAGTATTCCTCCGCCAGCCTTTTTCCCAAAATGTTTGAATATTTCTGGATTTCTCAGGGGTTCGATGATTTTCATCATTATCTCTTCTTTAACTTTTTCCAATCCTGCAACATCCTTGAATTTTCTTCTTGGCTTGTTAATGCCTTGAATATTCTCTTGTACCATCTTCTGTGATTCTAGGTACAGGTGCTTGGCTTGATCCATGTAATGCTGTTTGTCTTTGCCTTGTGTAACTTTCGCTGCCTTGAGATAGTTTTCTGAGGCTTCTAGGAATAGCTGCCTTTTTTCTATACCTTGCTTTTTATCTGCTATTTCTAGTAATGAATTTGCGTATGAGACTGCGTTGACTGCTTGCATTTCAGTTCCTCCTTGGCTTGATTTATCATTTTCTCTAATTCATTTTCATCCATATTGGGTTGTGTTGGTTTCATGTCTTGTACTTTGGGTTGTGTAAATCTTGGCATGTTAGTATCTACTTTGGGAATGGTTTTGATTGTAGCAAGTTTCCCTGGCTTATAATTTGCTTTGTTTGCCTGGTATGGCTGCTCTTTAGGGGTTGTTTGATAATTTTTAGGCTCTGGTATGAAATATGTCCCTTGTATATTGTGTAGCATATTGTCATATCTGGCCTTATGTTGTTCCATATACGTTTCTATGGGACAGTTCATTCTTATCTGGAATATTTTGTTCTTACCGCAACTCATTTTGTTCCCCCATATGTGACTTTTTTGTCACACTTAGTACTATGATGTTTTTGTCTCACTTAAATGTTTTCCTAGTTTGTGGGACATTTAGGTCATGGTGTGATGACCACTTAAAAGGGACTGTATTGGGTCATGACATATGTCACTAGTTAGAACAAGTTGGCGAATTTGTGG
>CAZUKZ010000012.1:0-26055 GCA_964621125.1 Candidatus Woesearchaeota archaeon | reverse complement strand
ATTTGACCAACTTAGGCCTAATCTCTCCCCAAATTCAAAACCATTCTACAGAGCCTTTAGAGGAAAAAGGTTTTATAAAAACCTATCCAGGAATACCTAAACGTTTTTCAGCAGTGGACCCTAAAATAGCTTTAGGAAACGCAGTAAGGAAACAAGAATTACAATTGCAGAAGTTGAAGGATGATTCTAATAATATTATCAAGCAGATTTCTGGGTTCAGGGATAAAAAACAAGCAGATCCTATAGAAGGCATACAGATCATAGAGGGATACAAGAACTATCTTAATCTCTCAACAACACTCCATTCTAATGCAAAGAAAGAGTGGCTCACAATATCAAGAATACCAGTATATAAGCCCCACTTGGATTCATACAAGAATTGTGTCAAGAGGGGAGTTAAGGTAAGAATTCTAGCAAGCCAGATAGAACTAAAGCCAGAGAATGTAAAGGCCTGGAAAAAGACCAAAGCTAACATACGGGCTATCGACTATTTACAGACACGTTTTAGTGTGATAGACAAAACGGAAGTGGTTATACGCTTTTCAGGGCAGAACAAATACTTAGCATTGTGGATAAAGAACGAATCTTTGGCGAAAAGCATGAGAGATTATTTTATGCAGTTATGGAAGAAGGCTGTAAAGGTCTGAGTGTATAAGGTTTATAATAATTCTATAATTTTACTATCATGGTATGAAACTTGAGAAGCTTGTCAAGCCCCAATAAAACCTTTAGGGTAGGGATATAAATTCGAGAAAAATGCCTCAGGTACATTAGTTCTTTTCAGGAAGTGATTCAGTTGGATCTTCCCACCCATCCAAAATATTGGGCATTTTTTGGGGTTGTGCCTTATAGTGTTTAAGATGTTCCTCAAATCTCAAATCATTTAGGGCTTTTCTGAAAAGCTTGTTCCCTGTCTTTAATGTTCCTTTATCACAATAAGGAACCATAAAGTTATGGCATTGTTCATGGATAGTTGAATTTTTTATTTCATCAATGCCAGCCCTCCATCTTATTTCATAATCCATTAACAGTAAATTATCCTTGCCTGGGGCCTTCATCTCAACTTCAACTCTTGCTTCTGCCTTAAACTTTAAATTAAGCTCGGTTCCATCATTTAACTTCTTCTTAAGCTTAAATCCTGGTCTATACCTGCCCCACTCCCTTTCAAATGATTCATACGCTATACTAGCAGCAATGGGGTGCCTCACATTTGTCTCAACAGGACGCTCTCCTTGCTGCGAACACCCAGCTATCATCCCAGCTAAGGCACATAACCCTCCAGTTATCAGTTTTCTCATGAATATAACCTCCTTATTCTAACTAATGAATAAAGGCAAATATAAATAATTTACTAAAGAAACAGCCTCTAAAGTAGCAATATTTATATATCCTAATTAGTTCATACATAATATTAAAATATATTTGAGGTGCTAAAAAAGATGGTTGATATTGCTTGGTTTAAAGATATTTCTAAAGATAAGATCGCATTAGTTGGCGGTAAAGGTGCAAATCTGGGTGAGATGTATAACGCGGATTTCCCTATACCACCCGGATTTATAGTAACTGCTGAAGCCTACAAAAAGTTTGTAGAGAGTACAGGTATTCAAAAAAAGCTGATGGCTTTGGTTGAAAATTTGGATGTTGAAGACACTGCAAAGCTTGACGCAACTGCTAAGGAATGTAGGGACACTATAATCAAAACACCAATGCCTGAAGAAATCCAAAAGGAAATTGCAGAAGCTTACGAAAATCTTAATATCAATTCAGAGGCATTAAAGGCTGGTGCGCAAGCGTTAGACATAATAAAGGCTGGAAGGGAACCACCATACGTTGCGGTAAGATCTTCCGCAACAGCAGAGGATTTGCCTGAAGCGTCATTCGCAGGGCAGCAGGCAACTTACCTCAATATAAAGGGTGCAAAAGGTTTGATTAATTCAGTACAGAACTGCTGGGCATCATTGTTTACAGCAAGGGCAGTTTACTATCGTGTAAAAAATAAATTTCCTCATGATAAGGTGTATATTGCAGTAGTTGTGCAAAAGATGGTTAATAGCGATAAAGCTGGAGTTATGTTTTCTGTCAATCCTGTAAATAGTAATCGTAATGAGATTATGATTGAAGCAGGATACGGGTTAGGAGAAGCGGTTGTTTCAGGTTCAGTTAATCCTGACCAGTACATTGTTGGAAAGGAGACTAACGATATATTAACAAAGAACGTTAATAAGCAAACATGGATGTATACATTAGACCCTAATTTCGGGAAGACTGTAAAAAAGGATGTTACAGAGAATAAGCAAGAAGCTCAAGTTCTTACAGATTACGAAATTCTAGCACTGGCTAAGGAGGCGATAAAGGTCGAGGAACATTATAAGAAACCCCAGGACTTGGAATTTGCGATAGAGGGTAGTAAGATTTATGTTGTGCAATCAAGGCCTATCACCACATTAAAAAAGCCTGCAGCACAAGAACCTCATGTTGCTTTAAGTCCTACTAATGGAGGGGTTGATTTTTCAGATGCCAAGGTATTGATCAGCGGGATAAGCGCTAGTCCTGGACATGGTACAGGGCCTGTAAGAATTGTACGTTCAAGAGAGGATGTTGTAAAGATAGAAAAGGGTGATGTTCTTGTAGCAGAGATGACCAATCCTGATTATGTTGCAGCTATGGAAAAGAGTATTGCTATTGTAACTGATTCAGGTGGTAGTACAAGCCATGCAGCAATAGTTGGTAGAGAGATGGGTATCCCTGTAATTGTCGGTACAGAGCATGCAACTGAAGTGTTACAGGAAGGCCAGATAATTACGGTAGATGCTACGAACGGTAAGGTGTATGAAGGGGCCTTAGAATTCAAGGAAGAAAAGAAGGAAGAAGCTTCAGTTAAAGAGGGGAAGTGTAAGGTGGAGACTGTTACTGGAGTGAAAGTTATTATGGATCTTCCTGATTATGCTGAAAAGGCGGCTAAAACTGGGGCTGATGGTGTTGGCCTGTTGAGGGGAGAGTTCATTAACTTAGCTAAGATGAAAGTTCACCCTGGACACCTAATCAAGACTGGTAGGAAAGAGGATTTTGTTAAGAACTTAGCCGATAATCTTATGACAGTATGTCATGCTTTTGATGGAAAACCTGTATGGTACCGTACTTTGGACGCTCCTACAGATGAGTTCAGGACATTGGAGGGTGGGGAGGACGAGCCAGAAGAAGATAATCCTATGTTAGGTTGGAGAAGTATAAGAAGAAGTTTAGACGAACCTGAATTGTTGAAGGCGGAATATGAGGCCATTAAAAGAGTACATGATGCGGGCATGACCAGTTTAGGTATAATGATTCCTTTGGTTACACACATAGATCAAATCAAAAGAGCTAAGGTGTTGTTGAGGGAGATTGGGTTGGAACCCCAAGAGAACATTGACTTCGGTGTGATGGTCGAGACACCTGCATCTGTCCAAATAATAGAGGATATCTGTGAAGAGGGCATTGACTTTGTAAGCTTCGGCACGAATGATCTTACACAATTTACTTTAGCTATAGACCGGAATAGTGCTAAGGTTCAAAAGTGGTACGATGAGATGCATCCTGCTGTTTTGAAACAAATTAAGTATGTTATCGATGTATGTAGAAGATTTAATGTTGAGACAAGTATCTGTGGGCAGGCGGGTTCAAGGCCTGAGATGGCAGAATTTTTGGTAAATGCTGGTATCGATAGCATATCCGCTAATCCTGATGCTGTAGATCAGATAAGGCATACTGTTGCTAAGGCAGAAAGAAGGCTATTGCTTAAAGTTGCCAGGAAAGACATGGAACTTTAATTTTTTTATTTTTTGATAAAAACTAACAGCCTAACTAACTTACCGCCTTTAAAAACCTCTAAGAAAATCTTATAAACCTACAATTAAACATTTTATTTATATGTCTAAAGATGATCTTAAGCTTCATGGATGTCCTGATTGGATGAATCCCCAATACAATCCTTGTGCTAAAATAGACCCCCAAACTGGTCGTTTCCAGGTTCTAGATTTCTCTTCAATCAGACCTTCTTGGATGAAATATGCAGGGACAATATCCATGAGAGGTATCCCACAAAAACCCTCCCCTACAACTTTAAAACAAAACAGTGGTCCAATAAAATCATTGGAAGAGGTAATAGTCCACCCACTCCCTGGTCAGATAGGGGATATTTCATTCGCGGAGGGTAGTGACTACTTGGCTGTCCATTACGAATGTGCGAATTTAGTCAATGAAAATAGATTAACACTTTTCAGAACAGATTTCTCTGAAAGAAAATTGGTTTCTCGGTTAGAAATCCCAGAACATTTTTTCAATAGCGGTATAGCCTTCACCCCTGATAATCAGTATATGGTCAATGCTTACTCTAATAATCTTAAAATGTTCAACATGGACATATCAAATCAGGTATCTCCTAATATCGTTAGTTTAGCACAACACGGTACGGGATTCAAAAGAGTAGCTTTTCATCCAGACAACCGGCATTTCGCAACATCTACATTTAGGGGAGTTTTAATATCAAAATTAAACAGCAAAGAAGAAATTGAAATTTGTTTTGAACAGAATATACATAACCATATGTTTGGTGTAGAATTTAGTCCTTGCGGAAAATACTTGGCAATGACTTCTTCATTGAACCTGTTTTTTCTTTTAGAGGTTGACTTTGCTAAGAAAAAACTCGACACGGTATTCAGGCAAGCATTCTCTGACGCTATTTACGATGTCTCTTTTTCCCCAAATGGAAGGAATGTAGCATTGGCGTTCTATATGGATGTGGCTACCATATTTGAGTTAGACCTAAAAGACAATAAGCTCAGAGCAGTTACAGGAAAAATTCACCCTGGGCAAGTTTCTAGTGTAAATTTCAGTCAAGATGGCTCTTATCTTGCGACAGCGTGTAAAGATAGGCATATCAGAGTCTATCAAGCCGTAAGGTAATACTATTCATGGCTATATTTATCAAATATGTGTTCAAGGCTGGCAAATTTATCACTCTTGGCATCTAAGATGTGACTTTCAACAGCCTCTAAACGTGAACGTATGATTCCTTCAGCATGTTCTCTTATTTCAAGGCCTAGTCTATCCACTTCCACAAACAGTTTTTTAGCTTCACTTACATTGACAAGATGCCTTTGCTTGGCTTCTATCCTTTTTCCAAGTAGTTCTTGCATTTTCCCTTCTATAACCTCTCCCCAAGAGTACACCTCTCCAACAATTGAAGAGAAGCTAGGGTACCCTATGACATCTTTTCCTTGTTTCCAATAGTTTTCCAATGTCAATATATCAACATCCTTGACATTCTGTTGGGGAACATACATATTGTCAAGATAGCTTAATACTATCTGCGCCTTATTATGCGTACCTCCAATGATAACGACAGAACCAACATCTTTTGTGGTTTTTCCTCGGCTCCATGCTGCTCCAGTTATCCCGAAATCATTCCTTACAGGAAGACCTAATATAACGGATAAAGTATTTATTGCTAGTGCCATTCCAGCTGAAGGTCCTCCAGATTGATAGTTAGCAGTCAAGAACTGGTGATGCAGGTAAGTGTCCTTAAGATAAGTTCCTACAATTCTATTAATGGCCTTTCCAGGAAGCAATGAATCAAGATAGTTTAAAACGAGAGACATAGCTTCATTGGAAGACTGTTTCATCATTGCAACAGCTGCATTCAGTTGAGCTGCTGCAGGAGTATCAACATTGACAGCTCCTGTAACAACAACCTTGTCTCCTTTATGGTCCTCTCCATATATTAAAGAAGTTGATATAGGGACCAATGTTCCGGTAGTCTCAGAAGCCCCTGCACCGATGACAAATCCTACCTGGGGCTCAGAGGAAAGCTGGCTTTGAAGATATGTGTCCAATGAAATTTTTCCCTGTAACTGGGGCGCCTGTATCCTATCTTCTTTTGCTCTTTCCAGATGGGCAATGGTTATAGGGAATTCTGCTTTCTCTGTTGCTTCAAGGATTTGATCTAAGACTTGCCCTTTTTTTCTAAGAAGGAACTTAAGATTTTTCCTTGACTCT
The DNA here is from genome assembly GCA_964621125.1 of Candidatus Woesearchaeota archaeon. Lineage (GTDB taxonomy): Archaea > Nanobdellota > Nanobdellia > SCGC-AAA011-G17 > GW2011-AR17 > CAZUKZ01. The sequence goes on along the minus strand of CAZUKZ010000012.1, from coordinate 20,022 downwards.
TTAACAAAATCTTTGGGAAACCCTAGGCTTTCGATCACACCGAGCATTGCTTTATAATTTGATGCGATAAATTGCTTAAGATCCCCTGTTGCGGTAGCAGCCTTCATGACTTCTGCCTCTTCATTCTTGAAATTGACTATGGTCTCAAGAAATTTGCTATAATCTGCTGGTGTAGCGCATATTTGTTTGGCAACCGAATATATCCTCTCCTTTTCTAGATCTTCTGCCATAATTTCATCTTTCATGTAATTATCAATCATCTTATAGATATCGCGTTCATTCAACTTTCCAGTTATTGGCATGACTTTAAGCCTTCCTGAACGGGTGGCGGCCTGTGCAAGGTACTCGGGTTTATTTGTCGTAAGCGCTACAAATACTCCTCTCAGTTCAGTTTCTCCATCTATAGCGTTCAGTAACTTGTTTGTTATACGATCATTTATGTTCCCTTGTCTTTCCATTGCCACCGCTTCTCCCTCATCTACAAATAACAAACTTGGAGCACACATCTTTGCAATATCAAATGCTTCAGCCAACCTTCGTACAGGACCATCTATGGGATCCCTTTCATCCTGCAGGTCTTCCATTTTCAAAGTAACATCAGATATATCCCTATTTCTTGATAAGTAAGCTCGTGCTAAAAATGTTTTCCCTGTTCCTGGTGGACCAGCCAACACCACTCCTTTCTCTGCTGATCTACTGTGCAAAAGGCATTGGTTGGCAAGCCTTTGGAATTCTTCTTTCACTCCACCAACATAATCCTCCCAGGGGACTCCTCTATTCAATCTATTATAAGTCCTTTTGAACATACTCGGGAAGAGATTTCGTGCCACATTAACAAATGCTTCTCTTACTAATACTCCATCATTCAGATATTCCAATTCTACTCCGCCTTTCATCTCAGCTATAGAGGCAATAAGTTTTCTAACATAGGCTGGTGTAACATCTAAACCCCTATACTCAAATATATCTAAGACCTTTTGTGATAGTCCTTCCATTTCATTTTCAGAAGGCATTTCAACATCTTGTTGCTTGACTTCTATCTTGATCAGTTCTTCTATTGTCTCTGGGTTATTCCAATAGTCATTCATGTCAATTATTCTACCTTTTTCCTGAAACCTTCGATAGATATCTTCATGGAACTCTTCGCCTTTTCTTGTCAAAGCAAAGACCATGCAGTTTCTTTCACCTTTCTCTATTTCATCGAGGATGATATTGAAGGTAGAGACTAAAGTGTCTTCCTGGACTTGTGCGCTATGACTTTTGTGGACGCTCAGTAATGCATGCGCCTCTTCTAGTATCCTTATAGTCATACCGTATCTTGGTCCGAACGATTCTAGCATTTTGTTTCCAGTTTCCCCGTACCACATTGTCTGGACATTATTTGGATTTATCTGGTCGACATCTATTACCAAACCAAATTGCCTATCTTCTTTTTTCATAAGGGCGGCTATGTCATCTTTGTAGAATCTTTTGAGAAATGGTATTCCAGAGACCCATCTTAAGAATCTTTTTCTTTTTTTCTTTTTTAATTCTGCAGCTTTTTCAGGGGCTACAGATTCCAAATCAATCCTCGCCATGATGGGATGTCTTTCAATTATTTCTTCTAAATCTTCATCAGCTTTTTTCATCTCCAGATCCTGGTCAAACAGGGCAAGTTCTATTGCTTTGTTTATTGTTTTTGTCTTTCCTGAACCAGTAGGTCCTAGTACGAGATAGAATGGCGCCTTTGGCGCTTTTTCTTCCATTAATACTTGAGTATGATGCCTTTTATGCCCTATTGTTATTTCATCTATCAATGCTTGAGGCACAAACACATCATCTGTCTCTCTGCTTAATGTATGAACCATATACTTTCTATCTTCTGGTAAGATTTCCATCTCGAAAATTTTATGCATGGCCTTCTTAGGATCTTGTTCGCTCGTTAGTTTATACCTTAGGTTAGGGCTTGTGAAAATTTCTGGGTTTGCAAGGTGTTCTATTTCTCCTTTTTTATCTTCCTTTTTTTCTTTCCCTATGAAGAATTCCTTAACTTTTTGCTGCCTGCTTTTTGTGGGTTTGAGGATTGGTGGAGAATACTCTATCAATGCTTGCAACATAAATTTTTTTTGGTCTGTTGACCATTGGTCTATAAGTTCATCAAGCTGTTCTTTCCGGTCTCTATTCAGCGATACTGTAATAGGTTTTTGTGTCCTTCTGTTTGCCATATTCTAGGTGTTATCTTTTCTTATCCGGCCTGAAAACTGGTTTTAGAGAATTACCTTCATTGAGCATCCAGATTGTATCACCGCTTCTGTCCTTAAGTGTCCTGTACTTGATCATCTCTAAGAATAGTTTTCTCACTTGTTTTTCTTCGGTAGGAGTCTGTGGGTTTAATTCTTTTCTGAAGATTCGATAATTGGTTGCATCCGCGTTTGCTAGTGTCTCAATAGTTTTCTTATCAATCTTGGCTGCAGCCATCTTCCCTTCTGCTACTGCGACTAATGCCTGTTTTTCAGCATTTGCCTCAACTACCTTGTTGACATATCCTGCATGTGTAAACCTGAATCCGTTGAACTTGATACCAAAATTTTTTGATAGGTTGGATTCATGTATAGCTGCGAGTACTATTTTCTCTACTTCAGCTCTTTTTTCTATCAGTTTTTTTGGGTCTGTCTTTTGGATAATTCCCGTTATTATGGAGTCTAATGTTTGTCTGATCATGTGTCTAGGGGTTATGGAAAATTGTCCTTTTTGTCCTCGTCCAATATTTTCATTCAAGGACATCTCCCCTTTCATGTTTTCGATTGCATATTGTCTAAGATCTTCAATCTCATAGAACGTTGCTGCTGCTGCTTCTATAACTACAGCCCCTCTTGTGATAACCTTGTGGGGCTCTGTCTCTCCATGTAGGAACACCATTTGGTTTGCTAATTTATACTCTCCTTCATATGCTGAAAGCAAAGGTACTCTGGCGTGCCAACCTTCTTCAGTCACAGCAACCCTCTTTCCATCCAGCCCTTGCGTCTCGACAACACCATAATTTGTCTTTACTTGGTATATCCAGTTTGCCCACAGGCTGACAGCTCCACCTATTGGAACAAGGATTGCTGATCCTAATAGTGTTGCTCTGGTAGCCTTTTTAGCAATCCTTCCCGCGGAATGTATTATCTGTTTAGTTTTAGAATCTGGTTTTTTTTCATCACTCACTTTTTACTCACTCTCTTAAGAAGGGTATAATACATGATTTAATAATATTTCGTATGTTGTTTATATAATAGTGTTTTTTATTTCTAAGTTATAGTTACATATTTATATTTAAATTGATGCGCTCGAGACCCACCCCCAAACCTTTATATAGATAAATTCTTTAATTATAGTATCATGGAAAAGAGGGGTCAGGTAACATTATTTGTGATCTTAGGTATTGTTGTATTGGCAATCATAGGGTCTTTTGTATATTATTCTAAGATTTCTTCTGAATCATCTCTTGCTTCACAATCTTCAGATATTTCCAAACTTCCTTTGGAGCTTCAGAATGCCGGCAAGGCTTTGCAAGGATGCATAAAAAAGACTTCAGAAAACGCCTTGGTAGAATTGGGTTTTGGGTCGGGATATTTAGGAAGCCAGACATCTGTTAGTACAATAAATATTTTTGATAACGAAATAACATATCTCTATGACCAAGGAAAGAACAACGTACCAACTTTATCATTTATAGAATCAGAGTTGTCTACAGTAATAAAAGAGAATATTCTGGATTGCTCTAAATCATTGTCGTCCATCAAGGCAAGCCCAGTCAAATCAGTTAAAGTGACAATAAAGGATAATGTGAATATCTTAGTGGTTTGGCCAGTTACGTTTGCAAAGGGAAGCATTAGTTCTAAGATGCAAAAATTTAATGTTAATCTAGATATGCGTCTTAAGATAATCCATAGTGTTGTAGCCAGTCTTGTAAAAGGGCAAGTAGATAACAATGGTTCCTACTGTATAAGTTGTTTGATAGATTTAGCCAATCAAAACAGTCTGAATGCTAGCTTATATTTTAAGGATAAGTCAACAATTTTCAAGTTGTCTGATACTAAGTCGCAAATAAATAATACATTGTATGGTTTTTACTATGCTTCCAGGTGATAAATAATGTCAAAAAAAACACTATTCATAAGTTTCATTATGCTAGTTCTACTTTCATCTTTCACAACTGCTACTTTCACAGATATCATAGCCAAAGTTGGGCAAGAGCAAGTGGAACCAAGGATCACGAGTATGATTTCTTCTAATGAAGACTTGAAGCCAGTTTTAGGAGCATATAACATGATTACTGCTTTAGGCAGGGATCCTGTTTATTTCGCAAAAAGTACGGCCATGCAGCAGGCGTGTAATGGTGGTGTTAAGGACATGCAGGAGGCTTGTAAAGGCTTGACAACTGCTCAATCTGTTTACACAACAATAAGCGGTTTGAAGAATATGAACACTATGTCTTTGGCTTGTGGAACTGGGGGTTCTTTGGTTAGTTCATTAGGGCAAGTTTGTTCTCAGTACGATATGCTCTACAGTCAGGCACAGCAATACACAGGAATAGCCAAGGATCCAACAGGGACAGGAAAGGCTTTGGCAGAATCAAAAATGATGGAACTCAAGTCCCAAATGATGCTTATGTTAACAGAGAAAATTGTTCCTGGTAAGGTCAAGCAGATAATGCCTTATGTGCAGATGGCTAAAGGATATGTTGATGCTTGGTCAAGGGAAATCACTACAAATCAAAAAAAGAAGCTTAAGAAACCTGCTTTAGTGTCCAACGGTTCAACTACTGCTATTCCTCGACGTTACAAGAACGCAAAATCATGTTTTACAGGATTAAACTTTAATCTGAGAGCAAGGGATGCTGCTAAAGGGGTTGGGGTTGGGGATATAGAGAACTGCATCATTAATACTAAAGGCAAAGCAACTATGATTGGTAAATACGAAAAGAAGACCCGTTATGTCGGGAAAGGTTTTTTGATATCTGGCAAGAAGGATTCTTTCAAGAGAAATTTCATATCTATTGATGGCACGGTTTTAATTGAGAGAAAGAATGGTTATACATATTTGACTGTTGCGGGAAAGGATACTAAGATCAGGACTTATAAATCTGGATGGGTTCTTGACAAGCAAAGCTTGAAAGATAAAGACAATGAATTGACTCAAGGTCTTATGGGGAATAGTTATTTAATCCTTAATGGCACAAGACTTTACAAGGCAGACTTGAGTTTTGGTAAGAGTTTTGATTATATTGAGTATGATAAGTTTGGCAAGATGACATCAGGTCCAGGCAAATCATCTTCTAAGAAAAAAGTTAAGATACTTATAGCAGGAAAGTATTATACTATCCCTCGTGGGGGGAGGCTTCAATTCCTTAAAGGTGTAATTACAATTGATACAAAGTATGCTTCATTGAAAGAGTTTGGCATAGATGGCATAGGTACTGTGACACAGCTTACTGACGAGAAAGTAGATGTTAAGAGGATGCTTGATGGAAGTTACAGGATTACCGGCACAGCTAAGTTTGTTTCGGATACAGGCGCATCATTTAACCTTAAAGGGTCTATGATATACAGGAAGGACAATGACTTCAGTGTTTTAGGATCTTCGTCTACTGCTGGTGTATTATACAAAAAAGGTAACGATGTTTTTTACGTTGGTGGTGAAAAGGATTGGTTAAGAGTTACACAATGCTCTCGTGATAATATAGATGTGCAATCTCAACGTATAGATTATTGCCACAGCCGAGGGAGTGTTATAATTCGTGCTGGTTCAGATAAGGCCATGGCATTTATAGTACCTTTCGATAAAGTAGATCCTAAGAGCCGTAAAGTTAGTGATGTTGTGAAGCAATTAAGATCAGTTTGTAATGAACATAGGCAAGCTGGTGAAATTAAGCAGTTTGATTGTGATAGTATAAGCCCTGAAAAAGATGGTTCTGTCCTTATTCCTGGAAATGTATACTGGGTGAACAAAGGAAAAAGCTTCAAGGCAGTGATAGGGAAAAACAGTAAGACTATAACTGGAGAGGTGGAAATGGGCAACCCTTTTTCTAGCGACCGAATGACGGTAAGAGGGGGTAAGGCATATTCACATGGTAAGTTTACGGACCTGATGAAGGATGGTAAGCATCTATTAGCGAAAAACACTTTTTTACCTGTATCAGATATCCCTGCATCTTATATTACAAAATCTGAAATTGATGATTGTGTTGATATTTCCGCCTCGGCTAATGAAAAGCTCAAAGAGGTTTTTGCAAGGGCATGTTTCAACATAAAGTACGATGAAGTAAAGAAGGATTATGAGTCCAATGTTCTAGTTTCAAGGACTTTGCCTAAAAGAGTGCATAATTTAGCAGCAAATAAGGATAATTTAAGATATAATACTGTTGTTAAGGGTCCAATATGCTATCCTAAATCTTTGATGTCTTTTAATAAGCTCCACAATCTTTGTTCAACAACTTTTGGAAAAGAAGATATAGACTATTTTAAAGGGACGCCTGTTGTCTCATTATGTCAGAAGTCTGGAAATAAATGTGTTGGTTCTGCATCTTCTTTATGAGGTACGTATTTTTCTCTTAAGGCTCTGAACCTAGAATCACTTTGTAGTTTACTGAACTCCTCTTTTTCCCAGATCTTAGAACCTTTCAATAATCCTACTTCATCCAACCAATTTAGCTCTTTCATGGCCCCGTCATTGTTTCCTAAAGCAACATAAGCGATAGCTCGTAAGTAACGTCCTTTGATAAGGTTTGAAAATAATTTTTTACATCCTGGCTTTTGTGTTATTAGGCAGTTATGTTTTGCTATTTTTCTTTCTATCTTTCTAATACCTTCATTGTAAAGTGATAATGCTTTCAAAGGGTTGTTCTGATTCCTATAAATCTTTTCCCCAACCCTCAAATCATATGAACTTCCAAAGATCTTTTCCCCAACCATCTGGGTTCTAAGATTCAAATCATCAATTTTAGCTTCAAGAGATCCACCACACCCAGCCACCAACCCTGCCAATACAAGTAAAATTTTATTCTTCATTCTTTTTGGCTCTTGCCTCTTCAACCTTTTTCTTGATGTTCTCCAGTTGTTCCTTCATCATTACGTTTTCTGCATGGAAGTTTTTCAATAGCATGTCATACTTGTGTAGCTTAGCTAATAAATCATTGAATAACGACGCTAAGTCTTCACTGTCCATATCCATCCCAGCGGGTTCGAGAATTTCAAGTGTTGAAGGCATGTAATCAAAGCATAGTTCGAGTATTCTGTTAATTTTATCAGATTCTATCTCAACTTCTGCGAAGGCAGACCATAGCCCATTCTCTTGCTTCTCCGCTTCAAAAAGTTCTGATTTGACAATCTTTATATCTTTTTCTTCATTGACTTTCTTGACAACATCCTTAAGCGTTTGGTCAATATGCTCTTTAGGACTCCCTAATAGTTCAAGAATCAATCTTGCTGTAACTTTTTGTGCTTTCATTTTCTCCATACCATTCCTATTATGACAAGCGCTTGCACAATGCATAAGATGTATGGTGCGTAATCTTGCGCCTTTTTATCATTTGATGTGTAGATTATACTGTTTTTTGTCTCATTTATAATATTTTCGTCTTTTTGTGCTTTGTATAATGTTTTATTTGTTACTTTAGTCCCATTGATGAAAAAAAGTTTAGTTCTTATATTGTTGGTCTTGTCTAGGTCATTGCAGTCATGTGTGTGAATTTGAGTCTCAATTTGATAGGCCTTTCCTTTAGGCAACCTTAGCCTATTTCTTATTGTCTTTTTTCTTGTAGCATAGAAACTATAATTGCTGTACATATGTATCATATTACCTTCCATGTCTTTGACTTTCCTTGTTAGGGTTATCCTGTTCCTCTCACCATAGTTTTTTATGGTAACTATTGCCCATTCAGCCTTTTCATCAAAGATTTCTTTTGTCAAGTTGATATTTACTTGCCAGTCACAGGCATTTTTGTAGTCTCTATCAGTGTTGGGTTTGTTGGGGGTTGGGATTTGACCAATCCATCCCTTTTCAGTTAGGGAAATAGACAAACCTTCTTTTGTGTTATTATAAATTACTTTATCTATAATCCTATCTTTATGTTTAAGGATGATTGTATCTTTCTTGTTGTTCAGTGAGAGCCTGCTTCCATCTCGATATAGGGTTACATATTCTTTGGGTTTTAAGGTTTGGGTAGCGGTAAGTTTGTCCTTCCCGTAACTATTTGTTATAAAATAGTCTTGTAAGAATATGTTATTTGATTCATTATTATATAGTTCAACCCACTCCCCATTAGGTTTTGGTGCACCATCTTGCCCGGTTGGGTTGGGCATGACTTCAGCGATCATTAGTGCTGACACTGGGCTCATGCATAGTAAAAGTATGATTAAATATCTCATAAGCTCTGATTTTATTTTAGGGTTATAATAGTTTTTTAAGAAAAAAGGTGGTTTTTTCCGCTGCTCTCGGAAACAAATATTTTAAGGGGTTAGTTTCCTGGTATGAAAGAACCGTACCTTTCATAATAATCCACCATAACTCTAGCCAGTTCTACATTCTTTTCATAGGGTTCATATCTAGCAATGGATTTTAACGTCGCAATAACCCTTTGATCAATCTTTTTCAAAGTTCTATCAGCCCACCTCTGTTTATTAGTTCTACCACTATTATCTCTGAATCTGATTAGTGAGTTAAGTCGTTTAGTGTAATAATCAAAAGGATTGTACCCTATCTTGGCTTGTATTTGAATTCTCTCGGGAAGCAGATAATCTGCTAGATCCAAATCAGCTAACTCAATTGACATGCGGCTGATTGCTGGTTGATTTTTTTGTCTCGCATTAACAATGGCCTTTTTCTTTTCTCGTTCTATTGCTTCTAATAGGTTATTTCTTGTGTCTTCAATTGTAATTCTTTTTGCAGAAGATGTCTGTTCGTCAAACTCTAGACTGATAAGAGCTGTCTCTTCTTCATACCTTGTTTTATAATATCTTTCCCTATCAGTTTCAGATTTGACAATTGTAGTTAAGGTGAGATTAGGCTCGTCTTTTACAATTTGTATAATATTTTCTACCTTGTGCTTGTATCTTTGTGTTATAATTACCTCTTCTGAAATTCTCCCAAAAACTGTATCCAACCCATCTCTCCCTCCTTTTTCTTTGACTTCAATTAATTCTTCTATTAAGGTAATCCATTCCATGAGGGTTTTCAGATGAATATATGATCTATGGTATTTATTTTCCCTTTCTTTAAGTCCCTCTAAGCACTGAGATTAGTATCATTTCCTGAATTTTGTGGAGATCTGTAAGGTCCACCTCTTCTATCTTCATCTAATAATTCACCCTCATCAAGACTTTTCCATCTCGCTAATACCATAATCAGCAAAGAATTACATTCTACTTTTAAGCTTTCTTACTCTTTTCAGGTTCTTCCAAAAATTCTCTTCTCATCTTAGCCTCGTTCTCTAGTCTTTCCTTCCTACGGACAAAGAACAGTATAATCGTCCCGCCAACAAATGGAACCAAAGTTGCAAGTACCATAAGTAAAACAGTATTCGTTGTCAAAGTGATCCAATTAAGCACCAAACTTGCAGTAAGCTTCAATGCTATCTCTGGAGCACCTGAAGGTAACGCACTCCCTGCTAGTGTCTTCACTAGCCCGGCCAAACTATCTCCAGTCAATAAACTAATTACTATTAGGAATAACAATACTGCTAATAGGTTAAAAGATGTTTTGAAGCATAATGTATATAATCCATGTTTCCAGTTGAAATTTGAATGTACAAATATTAGTAATACAGCAAGAAGATACCCCAGAATTCCGATTATTGGAAAATATTTGATAACCACTTGCACAGGTGCTTTCTTCATTACTGGTGGAATCTGTTTTTTTGCTTGTTTAACTAACACTTTGTCAATAAACTTGTCAGCTTGCGTGCGCGCCACTCCTGCAATTACTTTGCCTGCAAGTTCGCTGTCCGCAATATGCTTTAAGTTATTACATACAGAATGAGGTATTATGCCAGAAGTGTCTTTACAATAGACTTTCACAGTGTCTTTAGTCAACCCAGCAGGAAAAAGCTTCCCTTTATCAGCTTCCTTTTCTAGTTGCTTCACTAATTCTGCTTTCAGTACTGGGTCATTTGCAGTAGTCTTCACCAAATCATCAATCTTGTTGAGATTGCTTTGCATCCCAGAACCAATCAACCCTACGAAAAGAAGCGTAATACAGACAGGTATTATTATCGATGCTGTGACGTTTGAAACCCCTCTAATGAACTTATGAACCATTTATCTTCCATACCCCTTTGATCTTTGCTTTACAAGCACATTTATCAGATTTAATATTCATTTCTGATATACTAAAACCATACCTTTTAACTAATAAAGTTTTGCATTTTGGGCAATAAGTGTTCTCTTCCCCTTCTTCCCTCATATTTCCTATATACACATATTTTATCCCTTCCTCTTCAGCCGTCTTCTTAGCTTCAACTAATATCCTTTTTGGCGTAGGCTCTAAATTCTTGAGTTTATACATCGGAAAAAACCTTGAAAAATGCAAGGGGTGGTCGCACCCCAAATTCTTTACAATCCATTTGCACATTTCTCTTATCTGTTTAATACTATCATTCTTTGTGGGTATTATCAGATTAGTTATCTCTAAAGATATTTTTATATTCTGTAACCTTTGAAGCGTATCTAGCACGGGTTCTAGCTTAGCCCCACATATATCTTGATAAAACTCTTCTGTAAAACCTTTTAAGTCAACATTTACTGCATCAATATATTTGTACAACTCTTTCAAGGGCTCCTCATTTATGTAACCATTCGTTACTATGATATTTTTCAGCCCTTTCTTTTTTGCAATCCTGGCTGTATCTAAGACATACTCATAAAATATTGTAGGTTCAGTATATGTGTAGGCAATGACTTCACAATTGTTTTCAATAGCTTCTTCAACAACTTTTTCTGGTGGGAGGTCTAAATGTTCAGGAAACTTTTCTATAGATGCTTGGGATATCACAAAATTCTGACAGTGTTTACAGTGTAGATTGCATCCTACTGTTGCAATTGAATAGGCTCTTGAACCTGGCAGAAAATGAAATAATGGCTTTTTTTCTATTGGATCAATAGCTCTTGATACAGCCTTGCCGTAAGTCATGGCATACAGTTTTCCTTTAATATTTTTCCTTACCTTACAATTACTGTACATTCCCTCTTTGATAATACAGAAATTAGGACATAGTTGGCATTGGACAATAAGATCTTTTAACTGATTATAGTGCATCGCTTCTTTCATGTTTTAGAATTATACTTTACGATATATAAACGTGACGTCAATTAGTATTATGGTAATCTTAGAAAAAGCGTAAAGTCCCCTATAAAGATGTGCCTCCTTCCGCAAAGAAGCCCGTCCAGAATATCAATAGTAATCATAAGATTGCTTCATTTTCTCAAGTTCTGATATTTTCGCTTCCATATTCTCGATTTCTTCCTTGTAAAAGGTTATATTCTTTCGACAGTTGTCTAACTCGATGCTTATGAGCTCTTTTTCCCGTTTCATATTTGTGATGTTTTCCAACAGACCTACCCTTACTGAAAGATTCATTCTTTCAGCACCTTAAGTAGTATCGGATTCGCTCCGAAAGATTTGATGTTGCGGAATCCAAATTCTGCAATCTCTTCTGTTTCATAACTATGGACTATTGGCTTCATCCTTCTCACTTTCTTTCCAACAATCCAGTTCCATACGCCTTTTCTTTTCACCTCCTGGCAGATATGCCACAAGACAAGGTAATTTCCCTTGTTCATTGTTTTCACCCCCGAAAACTATCTTTAGTCTTAAATTACGTCAATTCCTAGTTCCTGATTATATGTCTCCCTTTTGACCTCCACGGGCCTCCCTAAGACATAAGGAGACCTGACTCCTGTGATGATGGTCATCACCCTAATTTTCCCTTTGAGGGTCTCATCGACTCTTGAACCCCATACCACACTTGCAGTGGAATCAAGGGAATCTGCAATCAATTCTCCAGCCCTGTTTACTTCATCAAGTTTCAGGTCTGGGCCTCCGCTGACATGTATCAAGGCACCCAAGGCGCCGTTATAGTCAACATCAAGAAGGGGAGTATTCAATGCTCTGCTTACTGCCTCTTCGACTCTTTTTTCAGAGTCAGATTCGCCAATACCGATGACGGACACACCCCCGTCAGCCATGACTGCCTTGATGTCAGCGTAGTCTAGATTTACCAAAGAGGGTATGGCTATAATCTCAACAATGCCTTTGATCATGGTAGATATGAGTTCATTAGCAACCGCGAAAGCTTGTCTTACGGGGAGGCTTCCTGCAATCTTTGTTAAACGGTTGTTATCTATCACTATGACTGTGTCACAGTGTTCCCTTAGCCTTTCAAGACCCCATTCTGCCTTATCAAGTCTTGTTCGCTCGATATCAAAGGGCATTGTTACAGTGCCAACGACTATCGCACCTGATTCTTTTGCAATCTTTGCAACTACTGGTGAGGCACCTGTGCCAGTACCTCCACCTAATCCTGCTGTGATGAATACTAAGTCTGTCCCTTTGAGCATTTCTTTTATATCTGAAATCTGTTCTTTAGCAGCTTCCATTCCTTTTTTGGGGAATCCTCCACATCCTAATCCTCTTGTCAATTCTTTCCCAATAAGGATTTTTTTGTCTGCTTCAACAATATCCAAGTGTTGCTTATCTGTATTTAATGCAATTATTTCAGCGCCTTGGATACCTTTTTTGTAAAGCCAATTTATAGCATTACTTCCGCCTCCCCCACAGCCTATTATCTTGATGTTAGCTTGTCCTATGCTGGGTTCAACTTCCTTTACAGATTGTACTAACGCATCCTGTACTATGGTATCAAATGGTCCACTGACTATTTTATTCACCTCTTTACTTATTTCAAAGAACTAGCACCGAAAACTTTAATAACGATGGACGTTTTCGTTATGTGAAGCCCTTTGGGGTTTTTTGTGTTTTCCTCAAAAGTTTTTGCGGCTCGCGAGGGAAACACGGTTTTTTGAATATTATGGATTTGTTTATCATACTGGTCTCTCAACTCACTAAAAGTCTCTATATCCTTTTTTTAGGATTTTCACCTCTAAAATCGCTCTTTTTCTACTTTCTATATAAGCAGACATCGTATTTAAGCTTTATTGTTCTTTAAAATTGTCTTTGAATAGTGATACCACTTAAGGATTAATTACTCATTTTTGTGATTGCATTTCCTCTAAAGCGTTCACATCGCAGCGTGAAGATCATCACTTTCCTTTGTAAAATCCTCTTCAAGAGGGAGTTCAAGAAAATCTGATTCTTTCAAAAAATATTTTTTTTTGCAAATTTTGACTATCATTAACCCTTAGTAAGAGCTTATAGTTATAAAAATTTTACTGTTTTTAGTGATAAAGAGCTCAAAATATATATTTACATATAAATGGAAGGGACCTAAAAGAAAGGAGTTACATAAGTATTATAAACATAATTTAAAATATGATAAAGTATGACAAGAATTTCAATACCTTTAGGAGATTTTACCTTGAAGCTTGAGCCAAGGGCTGAGGCTATGGGACCACATTATTTTTTTAGATTAGAAGGCGAATTAGAGTTCAGTGAAGGAGAGAGTGAAAAAGTTACTTTGACTTATAGGATGGGAGAAGGTCTTCTTGATACGCTTGTACCTGATGCTGTTTTTAGAGCATATGTTGAAGAATATGTTGGAACAGGTGATCAGGATAGGGTATATGAGGATTGGGTAGAGGCAAATTCAGCAGCTGAAAAAAAGATTGAAGATTTGGTATGTGACAGTAGCATTCCGATAATTGATGGTGGGAGGCAGTTGAATGTGCAAGATTATGCTGCTCGCCGTAACCTCCAGATATGTCCAAAAAGAGTTTCAAAACCCTGTTAGAGCTTTTTGTTTTTTGCTTTGGACAATTTTTTTGTAAGAAGCCCAGCTTTTTCTAAACACTTCTGAATATTTATCCCAGTATTCTTGTAAGAATTTTTTAGTCTTTGGGTCAGCAGGATATCCTGAGCCGAAATCTATCCCTAACTCTTTTCTCAATTCAGCTATGTGTCTATCCCTTGTTACTTTGGCAAGGATACTTGCTGCTGCTACGATAGCAAACCTTTCCGCTTTATGTTCCGGGATTAGTTCAATATCCTTGTCTCTCAGGTAGACTTTCATATAATCAGTATATGCTTCTTTGTTTGGACTCGGGCAGTCGAATATAACTTTATCAGGCCTTAATTTATTGATTATCTTGGCAGTGTCTATGGCTTCAAGCCAGTTGAGATTCATACCATCAGTGTTTAGTGCTTCATCAATCTGTCCAGGTGTGACAATAACCAGAAAATATTCATCGACAGTCTTCTTTATCTTCTCGAACAAGCCTTCTCTCTGTTTTGGACTGAGTAGCTTTGAATCCTTTACGCCTATTGCTTCTAACTCACTGATTCTAGACTCATCTATAGCAACACCACAAATTACTAAATTCCCTATTACAGGACCTTTTCCAGCTTCATCAATCCCACATAATTTCATCTTAAAATTATTTTATCAATATAGTTTATAAAAGTTCTGGGTGTGTCATTACTGAAAAATCATCCCAAGAAACAGAAACCTTTATAAACAAACCAATTTCTCTGAATTAAAGTTAAAATGGCTAAAAAAAGCAGAGGATTAAACGCTGGAAAGAAGCTCATTAAAAGAAGGAATGTTTCTAGATGGGCTAATACTAAATTCAAAAAGAGAGTATTGAATTTGAGAGCTAAAGTAGACCCTTTGAAGGGCAGTTCTCAGGCTAAAGCAATAGTTCTTGAAAAGGTTCAATTAGAGGCAAAGCAGCCAAACTCTGCTATGAGAAAATGTGTAAGGTGCCAATTAATTAAGAACGCTAAGAAAATTACAGCTTTCGTCCCTGGAAACAACGCAATAAAACTAATAGACGAACACGACGAAGTCATGATTGAATGTATCGGTGGTAAGATGGGAAGAGCCAAAGGGGATATTCCATGTGTTAGGTGGCAAGTCATAAAGGTCAACGACCAGTCATTGAATGCCTTAGTAAGGGGCAAGATTGAGAAGGGTAGAAGATGAACATAAAATTATTCAACAGGTGGGACACTTCTGAGATAAAGATTGTAGATCCTGGTTTGCAAGGTTACATAAACCTTAAACCTATTGTCATACCTAAGACTGCAGGTAGGAATGTTAAGGTTCAGTTCCATAAATCAAAATATCATATTGTAGAGAGGTTAATAAATAAAATTATGGTGCCTGGACATAAGGGAAAGAAGCATAAGATTACTTCAGGCCACTGTTCAGGAAAGGGCACTCATGCTATGCAGGTTGTTGAGGAGACATTCAAGATCATACAATCACGGACGGATAAGAATCCGGTTGAAGTATTTGTTAAAGCTTTGGAGAATGCAACTCCTAGGGAAGAGATAACTACTATTGAATATGGTGGTGCAAGGTATCCTAAGGCTGTTGAATGTTCACCGCAGAGAAGGATTGATTTGGCATTAAGGTTCATGGTGCAGGGGTCATACCAGAAATCATTCGGTAAGAAAAAAAAGATTGAAGAAGCTTTGGCTGACGAGATCCTTAAGGCTTATAATTTGGATCAGACTTCTAACGCAATTGGTAAGAAATTAGAGTTGGAAAGGCAGTCTGACGCTTCAAGATAGTTATTTTTTAGTTAATTTTAAAAAAACTTTTAATTTTCTCTTTTTTAAAATGCAGTTGATATTATCTAATTATGGTCATAGGTGCTTTAAAGCATTTCAAAGAAATAATAATTTAGTACCACTATATGATGGACTAGAAATTTTCACACTTACGCAGGTTATGAGTAAGCTATCAATACCTTATGAAGATAATCCTGTGATAAACAGGCTTTTGAAGGATGGTCTCTTAGAGGAGGCTAATCTTAGGTCTGAAGAGATAAGGCAGAAGTATGACTGGAATCCTCTTGAACATGTAGAAGAAGTAATATTTGAATACACAACAAGATGTAATCTCAACTGTAAGGCCTGTTATAATTCTAAAGTTACAAGGACAACAGAGACTGATATAAAAGCATTGAAGGAAGTGGCTGATTCTTCGATAAAAATGGGTGTTAATAAATTTGCATTCATCGGAGGGGAAGTATCTAAATATGGTGATAATTGGATTGAGCTGGCATCTTACATACGAAAACAAGCGGATGTTAAGATTGGTTTAGTTACAAATGGTTGGTTTTGTTTGGAGCCTGGGCCTTTTACAGCTGCAGGCCAGGTTTATTCCTGCATAGAGCATTATCTTGCAACGTTAAAAATTAATGGAATTACACATGTCTTGTTCAGTTTGGATGGTGAAGATAAAGAGCATAATACTTCAAGAGGGAAGCAAGGCTTATACGAAAGTATTCTTAATGGTTTTAAAAAAGTAAGGAGTGCGGGGTTGGAAGCGAGGGTATCGCTTTTAGTTGGGGAAGAATCAGTAGACTATTTGCATAAAAGGGAATTTTTAGTCAAAGTTGCTGATTTGATATATGATTTTTCTCCAGGTACAGAGAGGGATAGTAAGGTTGAGCATCTATTAAACGACGAAACAAATATTCTAAGCAACAGGATTGATATAGGCAATGATGCTAGAGTTAATGAGGGAGATATTGAACTGGATTTGACTGATTCCATGTTGAAGTGCAAGGCTTTTTTCAGACCATCATTCTTAACAGTCAAGGCAAATGGTGAATTAGCCACCTGTAGGCTTTCGAATATAGGAGAAGGTTATGGTAATATTCATAAGAGAAACTTTGTTTCAGTGCTTAATAGCATGCAAGATTCCTTCATAGCTAAGCTTCATGCTGAAGGTCGAATTGGAGAATACAGAAGATATTTCAGGAGTGCTATCTTTGGAAATAAATTTGATCACGTTTGTACATTAAGATCTATCTTGACAGCGATTGCTAAGAGAGTAAATGAGATTAATCCAAAAGATGAGGAAACTATTTTGAAAATCAATCAAGAAGTAGCTAGATACACTGGCCATGCTTAGTCTAAGAACTTTTCAAGTACCTTGTAATATTTATCTAATGAACTTATTTCTACATATTCATCAGGGGAATGGCTGCCATATCCTTTAGGTCCGAAAACTATTGCAGGGATACTTTTCTTTGTAAAGTGTCTTGCATCTGAAGCTGCATTCTTATTCATCATTTCAGCTTTAATTCCACAACTCTCCAAACTTTTTTTCAAATTAGATACAAATTCATTTTCTTCAGGGCAATACGCTGGGCTTCCGGTTTCCAACACTTCCACCTCCAAGTCCAACCTTCTGATCTTATTAATTATGTCTTGAGGATCTTCCTCTGGAATATGTCTTATGTCGACATACAAAGAACAATTCTCTGCAACCTTGTTTATGGCCTCCCCACCAACAACCTTCCCTATGTTAATTGTAGTATAGTAATCTCCTTTAGCTGGAAATAATGATTCTAATTCCTTTATGGCATCTATAATTTTTAAAATTGCGCTTGAACCTTCCCACATCCTCGCCGCATGAGCTCCTTTTCCCTTTACACTTATTTTCAAGTTGATGATTCCTTTAGCCCTGTTACCTATCCTTAATGCAGTAGGCTCTCCTGATACGAAAAATTCAGGGTTCAACCCTTCTTCTAATACATATGCTGATCCGTTAGAACCACCAACTTCTTCATCCGAAGTTATTAAGAGTCCTACATCTGGTTTTTCATCTCGTTCAGATAGATCCTTAAGTAAATGCATCATCACAGCAATAGCAGCTTTCATGTCATTTGACCCTCTCCCATAAAGCTTTCCTTCTATGATTTTAGCTTCGAACATATCTTTAGTTGGGGCGGCTATGACATCTATATGCCCATGTAATACAATCTTGGGATCATCATCCTTTAGATATAATAAAATGCTTTTGACACCATTTCTTTCAAATCTTCTTATTTTGATTTCCAATCCATCAAAGAATTTTTCAATATATTTTAGTGCCCTGTCTATTTCTCGCTTGTTCTCTTCAACTGTCTGAAAAGACATGAGTTTTACAGTTGTGTCAACAATATTCATTTTACATATCCTCTATTATGGTAGCATAACACTGCCTATATTTAATGCTTTTGTCCCATGCCTCAGTCTATCGAAACATTTATGTATAGGGTAATGATTAATTGAGTTATGTGTTATAGCAAAGAGGTGCAATTGATTACTGCAGTAATAATTATTGCATCAGCTTTATTTTACTATTTTTATTATTCAAAAAAATATCAAAGTTCTAAGAAGAAATGGTTATCACCTTTTTTAAATTCATCTATGTTAGCTTTTCTTTGTATAGGGCTTCATCAGTTTTTTGAATTTCTATCACTAATAACAAACCATCCTTTAGTTTATAAGGCTGGATTAGTAATATCTGTTTGTGCAGTTTATTTTCTACTAACTTCCTTGGAAAGATTGTCTAATTTAAAGGTTCATAGTTGGATTGCCATAATCCCAATTTTCTTTGTCACACTACAAATAATACTTTCTCCTATGAACTTTTCAGAAGCTAGTTTTTATTTGAAACATAATTCTGCTTTTTTTTGGGCAGCAACATGGCTATTTTTATTTATTTACTGGCACATTTGTGCATTTAAGGTCTACTCTGAAATTAATGATGATAAATCTAAAAAAACATTATTGATTTACTTATTGACTATTGCAGATATTTCATTTATCTTGAGTGCCTTTTATGTTTTAGTTGGGTATATATTCTTTTCAATTAATGTATGTACTGATGCACCTTCTATTTGGTGTGGGTTTTATGTTATACAAGCATTTTTGATACCTATCTTATTTTTTAGATTGGGTAAGTCATTTAAAAGAACTAACAAACAAAGAAAAATAACTATCAAACAGACAATAATTTATTTAATAATATCTTTAATAATATTAATCCTTTTCATACTGACTCTCCCATTGTTTAACTGTTTAACCTGGAAGTTCGTATTTCCGTAAACATTAAGGCTATCCTTAATTTGTTAAATAACTTTTTTTAATAAAACATAAGGAAAAAACATTACTTAGCGCTATAAAACCAACCAAAACCTTATAAATCATATAAATACTTACAATTTTGCAATGAAAAGGACTCATAACTCTAATGAATTGAGAAAGAAAGATCTCAAGAAGAAAGTAGTATTGACTGGCTGGGTGCATAGCCGCAGAGATCACGGAGGCGTAATCTTTATCGACCTGAGAGATAGGTTCGGTATGACACAAGTAGTATTTGATCCTTCCCATAATAATGATGTCCATAAACTTGCAGAAAGTATAAGGAGAGAGTATGTCTTGGAGGTTGAAGGCAAGGTTAGGTCAAGAAAGGAAGGTATGATCAACCCCAAGATGGATACAGGAGAGATAGAGATTATAGTGGATCATTTAGAGATATTAAATGAGTCAAAGACTCCCCCTATAGAGATTGATGACAGGAAAGTTGCTGGAGAGGACATGAGGCTTAAATATAGGTATTTAGATCTTAGAAGGCCTGTTATGCAGCAAAACCTTTTGTTGAGACATAAGGCTTTGCAGGCTGCAAGGTCATCATTGACAAAGCAAGGGTTTTTAGAGATAGAGACACCTATGCTGGTAAGGTCAACGCCTGAAGGCGCAAGGGATTTTATCGTTCCTAGCAGAACTAACACTGGCTGTATCTACTCCTTGCCACAATCGCCTCAACTGTACAAACAGCTCTTGATGGTTTCTGGATTTGACAGGTATTTTCAGCTAGCGAGATGTTTCAGAGACGAAGATGCTAGGACTGACAGGCAGACAGATTTTATGCAAATTGATGTTGAGATGAGTTTTGTTGAGCAGGAAGATGTTTGGACGGCAATGGAAAATGTTGTTAAGCAGGTTTTCAAGGAGACTAAGGGCTTAAAGATAAAGACTCCTTTTCCTCGGATAACGCATGAGGAAGCTATGAAAAGGTTCGGTTCTGATAAGCCGGATATGAGG
>CAZUKZ010000011.1:0-28077 GCA_964621125.1 Candidatus Woesearchaeota archaeon | reverse complement strand
ATTGTATAGTAGCGGGCATAGGGATGATTGCTTTCCAGATGCTTGCTAAGATGATTGCCACAAAAGCTAAGACCTAAATGGGTGAAAAATGTTAACCACAAGAACACTAGTAATCATGATTGCAACGATAGCCTTGGTAGTCATAATTATATTGATCATTGCGGGGTTTAAAGATGCGTTTCTTCAATAAGCATGGAGTAGCATTGCCGACAGAAACTTTGGTTATTATGTTAGCTTTGACAATGTTTTTGGTTATAGGCTTAGGACTTATATTAATGGTTACTGGAGTCATAACAGTAGAGAGTGTTTCAGAGACTGTGTGTTGGATGTCTAATCATATCCAGGCAAGTAGTTTTGTGACACAGAACCTGTTATCTTCAGGGTGTTCCTTCACGCAGAAAACTGAAGCTCAGGACTTGAAGGGGATATCAAAATTAATAACACAAACTTGGTGGATGTATGGGGAGGGGAAGTTGGATTTTGGTGTGGCAAAGGATGAAATATATACGGTGTACGCTTTTACTATTAAGGATGAGGTGAATATAACCAATCTGATATATATCTACAATTACCTCTTAACTCATGCTTTAGGTAGCACATCAACTTCAGAAAAATCAGATTATAATTATTTGCAGGAGAACGCAAAAGGCCCAACATTATGTTTTGAGAAAAAAAGCCTTTATGTAGAAAAAGGCAAAACTTATTTTATTTTATTCCTAGATGATCAAAGGCCAAAGGAATACGGGGACAAGGTAATAATTTCCTCCACACTGTTGAAAGGAACATTTGATAATCCTACAATGTATGCATGTTACTCTCCTGTTGAAAACAAATGGGTGTTAGGTTCATTGAAATGGGGGTCGATGTCAGGTGCTTAGGTTAAGAAAGAATGGAAAGCTTGCTTGGGATGTGATAGCTATTATCGTTTTAGCACTTATAGTGTTAGTGATAGTGACTTTATTCGCTAAAGGTGTGAGGGATAAAGTGATTGAGGCATGGAAAGCATTGATAGGTATATTTACTGGGAGGGCATTATGAGAAAGGAGGGTATGAGCCAAGAGTACCTAGTAGCTGGTATAATTATAGTCGCTATTATAGTAATTCTAGGAATAGTTCTCCTTACATCATTTCCTGATTTGAAAGAGAAGTTGTTTGAATTCTCCGATGAAGTATTGGGAATAAAGAAAGAAGTATTTGGTCAAGCAAAAGTAGAGACAAACAAGAAGCAACTGGATGCATTTATCGGCAATTTTACACAAGAACTTGATACTTGTTATAAGTCGGTAGAATCAGGTTGCCTATGTGGCGTCAACCTGCCTAAACTTCCAGAGGATTATAAGTTACAGATCTTATCTGGGGGGTCTAGTATAAAACTAAGAGTTATTGAACCTAGTGGGAAACTAAGTACAACTATTAGTACTAAGTCTATCTCAGGCATAAATTTAGGTGTTTTGGAATTGGGATACAATAAGAGGAATTCTATAGTATCATGGTTGAATGGTAAGGATGAAAAGAAAGAGTTCATAGATATAGTATGTAAATTTGATAAGCAGTTAAGTATTATCGGTGGGGAAGATACTTTGTTGTTCGACACGCCAGTCACACAATATTCAGGAATAATATTTGAAAGTAAGAAGTATGACAAGGCAATTTCAGGAATGCCTTTATTATACAAATATACAGACGGAAGTTTTTGTCTAGTAACAGAACGAATGTACAAAGAATATTACAAGGGGAAGTTTGGCAAGGCTAAGGGGTTTAATGTATTTGATAGCAAAGCTAATTATGTTATCACTGATTTTATTGGTGAAAGAAAATTAAATGATATGTACAAGGTGTTTCTAAGGCCATATCCTAGAGTCATGAATGAAATACAAATAGCAAAGTATCGTTTTGAGAATAAACCTAGATGTGACAATATCAACTATCATGAATACATCTGGCCTATTGAGAAGAAACTAACTGGGTTAGAATGTATATACGACAAAAGCTTAGCAACAAATTCAAAGTACCCTTACTATACATCATTTGAACTTACCGCCCCAAAAGGAACATATATTCGTTCATCTACAGATGGAACAGTTGCTAAAATTTGTGATAGGGATTGTAAAAACGGAAATAAAAGTTTAGTGATAAAGTATATTGACAACAAAGTGAAGACTGAGTTTGATATAATCTACGAAAACTTAGCCCGGATTGATGATAAGTTTAAGAAAGTAGGAACCAAGGTTAAGAGGGGGGAGGCTATAGCTTATGTGGGTAGTTCAGGAGATGGAGCAAAACTTCAGTTCTCTATACAAATGCCTAGAAAATATGTTTATGGGGAAGTAATAGACCCTGGTTGCAGATTACCTCAGTTAACAAAACTTTACGCTTCAAGCAACACATGTAGTAAATACACATTAGAGAACCTTCAGAAGTGCAACTGAAGACATAGAAAACTTTAAAAAGATGGTTTCATACTAAAAATAATTATAGAGGTGAATTTAATGATTAAGAATAAAAAAGGACAAGGTCTGTCACTTAATTTTCTAATAATTGCGATACTTGCAGTTGTTACACTAATATTGGTTGTTTTATTTTTCACTGGCGGGTTTGAGACCATAGCCACAAAAATAAAAGGTGTAGAACAGGTATCTTCACAGGAGATTGCTCTCTTGAAAGCTTCATGTAAGACTGCTTGCAGTTTTGGTAATCAGAAGAAGTATGAGAATCCTGGTTTTGACAAAAAGTACATTGACGCAGGATATAAGGACTGCTCCCACAATGACTTAGGAAAAGGCAAATACTCCGAAAAATGTGGTAAATGTACTGGGACGGCAACTTCTGGAGACCCATGCGGATCAAGAATTACTGCAAGTAAGTGTAAAGATGGTTGTAAGTGGAAAGCAAACTAATCAAAACCTTTATTAATTCTTTTCTTATTAATTCTTTATTATGGTACTAAATAAAAAAGGTGATCTTAGTCTTAGATATCTTGTTTTAGCAATAATCAGTGTAATTGTGCTCATCGTTATTTTGATAATTTTCTCTGGTGGTATAGAAGATTTTGTCACAAAAATCAGCAGTTTTTCCAATGAGATTTGGTCACTTAAGCCAGCCTTAAACACAACACTAAAATGAAAAAAGGTCAGACAGAGTCATATAGTTTTTTGATAGGTATAATCCTTACAGTGATAATGCTTTCAGTCATTGGTTTTGCAATTTATGGTTGGGTTTTAAAAGAGAGCGCAGAAGATAAATTTTTGTCAGATCTTGTTAAAGCGATAGACAAGATAAAAGCTGGCGAGAACACAAGCTTAATAGGTTCTATGGGGGAAGATTATATGCTGATAGGATTTGATAAGGGCCAAAATGTAGAGTTTGGTTCTAGGCTTGGAGAAATTTGGTGTTCAGGTCTCCATCTAACGACTCCTATAAAGAAACCGCGGAATTGTGGATCAAATGCTTGTTTATGTATCTGTCCAGTGCCTTTAGGGAGTTTTTCTTATAATGCATTAAACGTATGTAAGGATACAAAATGTAGAGTTTTAGATGCAAAATCAGAAGTGACGTTTAAGGGCGGTAAAGAATGTAGATTTGGTCCGATATTCACAGAGGCTTTCTTTGGTACAGCTGGAGCTTCAACTGAAATTTCTGTTCACCAGGTATTCATCCAAAGAGAAGGTAATGTAGTTGGTCTATGTAGAAAAAAGCCTTGTGTGCTTAAGACAATGGTTGAGGCAAGGGAGACGTTTGATGATATAGTTAAAAAATTTAAGAGATGCAAGGCTTCTCCAAAATCAGATTGCCTTTGTGACGAAATAGATTTTACTAAGATAACTAAGAAATATTTTGACGAATATTATATGTATCTCAAGTCGGGTAAAGAAACTAACATATCTTTATACCACTTTGCAGATTCTTATTGGCAGACGGACCTGGAAGTAATAAAGAACTCTCCTTTCTGTTTCTATAAGTTTAACAGTGACAACACTTCAAATGCCTATAAAGGAACTAACGCAGAGTTTTCAACTAAGACTTTGAATTCAGATTACTCTATCTATGGGAAGGCTCAGTTGTATAAGCTTGGTCCTAAAAACAATATGGGTGGAGAGATGCCTTGCTTGGTTTTGAAAGAGAAAGATACATTTAATGCTATAAGGAGGAATAAGAAGAGTTGTTTTGACAATATTAATGAGGGTGATACTGCACCTTTGATATCCCCATAATTTTATAAATCTAAAAATCTAGTATATGCTTATGAAAAAAAAAGGACAGGTGGAAGTCTGGGAAATAACTACACTTTTCGAAGTGATTCTCGCTGTGTTTATAGCGATATTCCTGATAAGTTCAGCTCTTACATACAGTTCTTATTCTGGATTTAATAAGGCTTATCTCAAGGAAGATGTAAGGTTATTAATCAATGCAATCCACGCCGCTCCAGGTGATATGAAAGTTACATATCCTGTTTCTGATAGCTATAGTGTTAAGGTGGCTAAGGAAGTGAAAGTGGGTTCTACGTTCAAGGTCAATAGCTTATTGAAGAAGCACAACTTAGTGTTTGAGAAAAAAGGTGACAAGAGTGAGGTCAAGATGACTAAGGAGGCTACAATTTGAAAAAAGGAGCTTATGACTTTGGAAGGAAGGCTATATACTTAATAGTTGTCGTCTTGATAGTGGCATTTGTCATATTATATTTTAGGGGGTTGTTAGTCGGCAACAGTGCCGAGGTTATATCAAATGTGAATGATATTGAAAGAGAAATTATAGTGCAGAACATGTTATTTTCTCCAGATTGCCTTGCATACAAGGATGATCTGACGGGAAGAGTGTATCCTGGAATAGTAGATTTCAAAAAGTTCAGTGACAAGATAGGTAAGAATTGTTTGAAGTTCATAGACCAGAAAGTCAAGTTGGCCTTAATAAAAGGTGATGAACCATCATCCTACGGGAGCTTTAAGGGTTCAACTGTAGAGAGGCGTACTGTTATTGTAAAAGAAGGTAATGATTACTATAATGCATTATTGGAGGTGGCAGTTGCCAAATAGAAAGAAGTCTGGACAGACAGAAGATATCCTGGCAGACTTAATACCTGGCTTGATCCTTATAATTGTGACTATGTTTTTAGTGGGATTTGCTACAATTGGTAGTGAAAATAAGGTAGAATTGAAGTCTGAACAGGATATGAGAGACTTATACTCATTTGATAGGCTAACTTTCTTAAGAAGTCCGGTTAATGTTTCGGGCTGTGATAAAGATGTTTCAATGGCAGAATTATTAGTTAAGCTGTCAGATTATTCAAAAAGCGGTATTGGGGAGGAGTGGATTAACACTAGTTTGATATCTGGAGGTGTATGTGGTAGTAGGCTAAGGAAGATGATTGAAGATAGGATTGGGTCTTACGCGTTTGAATGGGATATCAAAGTAAGTGACAAGATAAAGGTTTTGTTTACTTGTAAGAAAGAAAGTTATTTGGATGAAGCTACAAAGATTTCCCCATTCCTTGTTCCTGTTCCCGGATCAGGGATAGCAGTGAAAGTTATTGTGAAGTATGGGGTGAGTGTTTTGACAAGCTATAGGTTGACAGACTATACTACTTTGACAAATTATACCTTGCCTTCAAAAGAGGGTGAGAATCTTAAAATTAATATGAAGGTGAAATTTTTTGGTTTTGAATAGAAAGAAAGGGATGGTTGTACTGTTAGTGACAGGTTTTGCGTTTCTGATAGCTTCAATACTATTCCTTTCAGTAGGTGATAAGCTTAGGCCTGGATTTGAGACAAAATATCTTGGGGAGACAGAGATTAATGTATTTAACATGTATCACGAGGGAGAGAAGGTGCTCTTATACCTTGATGTGTCTGTAAGATTATCTATTGAGAAGGCTTTAGCCGAAGGGAATAAAAGCTTTAAGAAGAATTTTAAGGAGCATTTATCTGATTACCTTGATAATATGAATCAAACTTTTAATACTCAATTATCAATTGATAAGTATTCTTTTACCTTTGAGGAAGGAGGGGTTATAGGAAAAACATCTGACTCTTTGGTGTTAAAGAGGGAGGGGATGGAATACAAGGTTCACCCTAATTTCAGATTTGAATGTAACTTAACAGGATTTATTATTGATGAGCCTACAGGTTCTTCTGTGCCTTTGTTATAAAATTGCTTAAAAAATCTTCTTTTTGCAGAGTCTTCATAATATAGAAGCATCTCGCACTTTTGAATAAAGGTTTTGTTATTTTGGATTTAAACTTTTCAGCTTCCCTCATATTCCTGAACACAACCTCTGCGTGATAGTTGAACCGCCCTTTTATTCTACTTAATGAATTAACGTTCTTATGTTGTTTGAGGTATTGCATTCCTTTTTCATCTGATCTTGTTAAGACGTGCATTTGTATGCTAAACCCTAGCTTGTCGAAATCTACAATGCTAGTATGTTTTTTGACGAATTCTTTCTCTACTCCAATTAGACGTTTACGTGCTGTGCTCAGGGGTACTCCTATCATTGTACTGATGTTTGATTGACTTGTTCTTGCGTCCCTTCTTAGAATTCTTATGATGTCTAGTTTTTCCATTGATATCACCCTCTTTTTTGTTTAAACCTAATTCGAATTCTGACTTTAATTGTGTTGTTGAAAAAAATGTATAGTTTTTACGAAGAACCTGAAAGGTTAAACAGTGTTATAAGAAATTTGGTCATTTCCAAAAAAAACCATGCTCTCTAAAGAAGTTCATTGTGTTAGGGAAATTATTTATTTCTCTGATTTGTGACTGGTATCTTCCCCTCAACTTTTTTGCTTGTTCTTGAGTAATTCCTTTTTCTACTTCATACACTAATTTAGGTCCTAGTATGGTTCGTTCTTTTTCAAGTATTTTTTTAATTCCAAAAACCTTAGGATTATTATAAATTTTTGTACACCTTTGTAACCCGAATACAGATGTTGAAATAAGATCTATATTGCTTTTATTCTTTGTTAAAAAATTGACTGTTTCTAGAAGTTCTTCTTCAGTTTCTGTGGGGAACCCAAATAATACATACAGTATGTTCCTTATACCTGCCTTATGTGAATCACTGAGGACTTTTTCTATGTTTTTTATGTCTGTACCCTTATTGATGAGCTTCAAGATTCTATCATTGCCTGACTCAACCCCCCATATTATCATTGTTAATCCGGATTCTCTCAGTTTTTTCAGTGTCTGGTAATCCCATTCCTTTGTCGGCCTTAATTGGCAAGTCCATGAAATTTCTAATGGTTTCAATGTTTTTGCTATTTTTAATAATCTTTTGTGGGGGATGGCATCGTCTATGAGAAAAAAATATTTTTGTTTTGAACTTACTATGTTTTCTTTGACCAAATCTAGCTTACATTCTTGATAAGACATTTCACTAAAGTGGCTGCAAAATGTGCATCTTTTATAATAACAAGTGTTTGATGTTTTGATAGGTATTACTGGTTTTGGGGTGAAATATTCATTAAGGTCATAAATTGAAAAATCCAAGGTTACATCAGAATCTATTTCTTTTTTGCCTTTAACATAATCCAACAACTCGAATTCATTACTCAGGGTTTTATTTGCAACTGACATAAGTTTCTGGTTCACAGCCGGCCCTCCAATCACTGTAGTAATTCCTTCTAATTTTTTAATTAGGGAATATGCATAAAATGTTTGACTGGAGTATACAATGCTGAACGCCACAATATCTGGCTTTTTGTCCTTAATTCTTTGCAATATCTCTTCAAAAAATTCCGGATTCTCTCCTTTTATCACTTTTCTATTGTTTTTAGAATATGTTTGGGTTGTTAATTTTTGATAATCTTTTGTTACTTGATTATAATCTTTCCAGTTGTTAGAATCCTGGTAATATTTTTGGTATTTTGAAAATTTTAATTTGTGAAATTCTAGGTTAAGATCTAGCACATCGATTTTATGGCCACAGTTTTGCTTTAGGAATGAGTAGAGGTAAGTGATGGAATATGGTGGGCTAGCGGGAGTACAGAATGGCAGATATACTAATAATACTTTTTTCATTTTATGTAGAGAATTAATGGCTTAAGTTTTTTTCTTTTTATTCTTGCGTTTATACCTTCCTCTTAGTTCTACCTTTTCAAATCGTTCATGTAGTTTCTTAAAATCCTCTATCTCTTCCTTATATCCATGCATAACTGCGTCAAAAAGTTCTTCAAAATGTTCATGGTGTTTACTTTTCAGCGCTTGTTTCAATAGGTGTAAATCAACAGCCTTGTCTTCAATCTTTGTGGATATAAAACCTAGCCCAAAATCAATAAAGTATATCTTTTCTCTAACGAGCATGTTAGATGTAGTCAGATCACCATGTATGATATCAGAGTTATGGAGTTTGGCAACTTTCTTTCCGACTCTTTTAAAGACATCTTTCCTTTCTTCAGAACTCATATCATTTATAGCATCTCTTAGCTTCTTTCCTTCGATGAACTCCATTTCTATAATCATTGCTTTATCACAGCATGAATGGACTTTTGGTGCTGGGACTAATTTTGCAGCTTTTTCTAATAATCTTGACTCAAACCTTGTAGTTTTCTTCCTAATTCTTTTATCTATCTCAACATGCCGATACTTTTTCTTTAGCCGTTCTTTGATAATCTTCCCATCCTTGAGATAGATGATTGCTTCCGCACCTTGCGCTATCTTTTCCATTTTCTACTTAAACCCTTTAGGCATTTTGCCCTGGAATTTTTTCATAATCTTGCCCATATCAGCATTCTTACCACCCAACCCTTTCATTGCTTTCATCATCTTTTTGCTCATCCTGTATTGTTTCAGAAGTTCTCTGACTTGTGATATGGTGACACCAGCTCCTTTAGCAATCCTTTCAATCCTACTCCTTGTAATGCTATCAGGATTCTCTAATTCATCTTTGGTACAGCTTTGCATGATAATTTTCCACTTCTTCAACTTCCCTTCCTGCCCCTGAAGCATATCTTTAGGGATGTTCATGCCACCCATACCAGGAATCATATCCATAACTTTAGACAATGGTCCCATTTTGCTCATGGCTTGCATCTGTTCATATAGGTCCAAGAAATTAAAATCTCCTTTCAACAGTTTCTTTCCTAACTCTTCAGCTGACTCTTCAGTCATTACTTCTTTAGCCTTCTCCAACAATGCTTCAAGGTCTCCCATCCCCAACATCCTTCCAACAAACCCCGGCGGATTAAATTGCTCAAGATCATCAACTTTTTCCCCAACGCCTATAAATTTTATGGGAGATTCAGTAACAGAACAGGCAGATAATGCTCCACCAGCCTTGGCAGTTCCATCCATCTTAGTGACAATAATTCCAGTTATTCCTACAGTATCATGGAATTGCTGGGCTTGGTTTTGTGCAGTCTGTCCTATGTCTGCGGATATAACTAAGATATTTTCATGGGGTTTTATGTACTTGTTCAACTTATCAAGTTCTTTAATCAAGTCATCGCTTAATGCATCCCTTCCCGCAGTATCTATTATCAGAAGATCATATTTGGTAAACTCTTTCTCATACTTTTTATAGATTTTCAAGGCATCTTTTTCTTCTTTGTCTATGAACGCTGGAACTTTGATTGAATCACATACTTGTTTTAATTGTTCTGGGGCTGCTGGCCTATGTACATCTAGTCCCACAGTCGCAACCTTAAACCCTCTTTTTGTGTAGAACTTAGAAAGTTTCCCAGCGGAAGTCGTCTTACCAGAACCAAACAATCCTTGCAACATTATCTTAAAAGGTTTCTTGGACTTATCTATGTCTATTTCGCTCTTCTCCCCACCTAAGAACTTAGTCAGTTCATCATATACAATCTTGACAATATACTCCTTCTGAGATATGCCTTGTGGAGCTTTCTCATCCAACGCTCTTTTCTTAATTGATTGGCTAAGCTCCAAAACTAGCTTTACATTTACATCTGCTTGCAGTAATGCTCTTTGGATATCCTTGACTAACTCATCTATGAGCTTTTTATCTATCGTGAAACTCTTTGCAATCTTGCTTAAAGTGCCCTTAAGGCTCTCTCCTAGCTTTCCCATTACCATTTTCAAGGCTTTAGAATGGACTTTCTTTTATAAATCTTAGGGTTGAAAGGCGAAAAATAGATATATTTGGGTGTATTGTATCTTAAGAGGTGATATTATGGACGATGATGAATTAAGGGCCTTGAAGAAAGAAATTTTTGACAATTGCCATTCGGACATACGGGATTTAGGATACAACCTTATGGGCGGTATAGGCAAGGATTCCTTGGAAATGAGGCTTCAGCCGCTGCCAGGCTCTCCAGATCCAATTCAGGACGATGTTTGGAATAAAATTAAGCAAGAAATTCTTGGGGAGAACTATAAGGGTGCAAAAGTAAACTTGAGGTATGTAGGGGCTGTTAGGTCATCCGATTAATCCTCAACTAAGAAACCTATATCATTGTAGATTGTTTCGCCTAGGGCGTATGCTAATCCGTCAACAAAGGTTTTTTCTTTTATCTCTTTCTTAAATTTTTTGATGATTATAAACATCCTTTTGAAATCATGCTTGAACAAACAAGATACATACTGCTCAATAACTTCGGATACTTGTTTAGCTAATTTTTTGTCACCATCTATGTATTTAGCAATCTTCTTGATCTGGTCCCCGACAATCTCTAACGTGGATGTAAGTAGAAAGTGTTTATAGGAGTGTTCTGTGCTTTCGTATTTGTTCAAGTACCTTAGGCAATACCTTAGGTTATAATCCAGCATATCATGCTCCTTTTTCACATCTTCCTTTGTTGCTTTCTTCTCTGTCAATTCTACCAATAGTTTGGCTTCTTGCACAAGAAGGTGGCCTGCTCTCCTCAG
Source organism: Candidatus Woesearchaeota archaeon (assembly GCA_964621125.1). Lineage (GTDB taxonomy): Archaea > Nanobdellota > Nanobdellia > SCGC-AAA011-G17 > GW2011-AR17 > CAZUKZ01. The sequence continues at coordinate 17,256 of CAZUKZ010000011.1, read as the reverse complement.
AACTGCATTAAACCTTTCTTCAGGCACTGATATAATACTTCTCAACACTGTTCTTTTAGGGGTATCTTCTTCTATAATTATGCCTAAAAAAAATTGTGGTATGTCCTTGACATCCTTGAGGTTGTTATGTAGTAGGGTTATCTTGTCATATCCTTCGACATACTTCCCTATCACTTTGTGGAACATTATTAGTCTGTTCGCTTCTCTCAGATCTATTGTTACACATTTCTTTTCAGCCATAAGGCTGGTACTTATCACTAAGTTCTTGTTATGCTCTTTGATGTTAATTGTATCTCCTGCTTTGAGGTTCCTTTCCTTTAGCCATTTGGCGGGTAGGGTTGTTGTGAGTGCGTTTCTTCCTTGTTTGACTAACTTTCTTTCCATTTTGTTATATACGTTATATAACTTATAGAAATTATATATTTATAATCTTTTCGCTTTCTTAGGACTAAATAGTAAGGGGGTATAAACAAAAATGGCAAAAACAGTATATGTGATGAGGCACGGAGACGCATATGGTAATTTGACGGATTTTGGAGTTGAGCAGGTAGAGGCAAGCGGAAGGAGGTTAAGGCAAGAACTAGGGGATCTGGAAGAGATAACAATCCACCATAGCCCTTTAGAGAGAGCTAGAGAATCAGCGGAGGTTTTGGCTAGGACTTTAGAGGGGATAGATGTAACATTGAAATCTGATGACTTGTTAACTTGTGGTGGACGGAGTCAGGTTCATGTCGTTGCGGGAGCTATAAATGAAGATGTATCGATAATTGTAGCTCATCAACCCAATCTTGAGACATATCTTGAACAGAATGGAATCTTTAGGGGACTTTCAACTGCTGAATATGTTAAGGTTAATGTGAGGTAAAATGGGTGAAGTAACAAAAACAATTTATCTAATGGTGACGGCAAAACCCTTTCGAGGAAGAATAAGGGACAATAGCATTGCAGCGATAGAAAGGAGTAGTAATCAGTTGAGGCGAGAAATAAAGGGTGGCTTAGAAAGTCTATTTATCTACTATAGTCCAAGATTCGGGCCTAGGCAGACTGCCCACTTATTGGCTGAAAATTTGGCTGGATTTGATACAAATCTTCGTGAGGAAAAATTTTTGGACCTTAATTTTCGTTATAAGTTAGGTAATTTTGTAAATATGGTTCCACCAGACAGTTCAATAATTGTAACACATTGGGAAAGTATTGTACCTTATCTCAGGAAGGTTGGGTGTAATGATGAGAGTTATCGGGCTGGGATTTTAAGAATTAGGAAATGGAAAAATCGAACTTGGGCATCATCCTTAAATCGGAGGTAATAAAAAATGAAAGGATTAGAAAAATTACTATTAGATGTGACAGGCTCCACGGGTAGGATGCTAAGAGACAATGCATTCAAGGATGTAAGCTTTGAATGGAAAGGGCTAGACAACCCAGTAACAGAATTAGACAAGCGTGCGGAAAGGATGATAAAGAGGGATATCCTCAAAAAAATGAACGCGAATTTTGTTGGAGAAGAATATGGTAAGGAAGACCATGGTGCAGAGTATACGTTTTACATTGACCCTATTGATGGAACAAGATCTTTCATGAGAAAGGACTTCCTTTCATCCGTAAGTATAGGGGTTGAACATGGTGATAAGCTAGTTGCTGGAGCAGTTTATGACTTCATGCGAGACATTATGTATGTTACATGTGATAATGAGATCGATCTCTTGCACAGTGGGAAAAGACTAGATATTCCGAAAAGGCTTAAAGATAGCAAGATTAGGTTGAACTTGGATGGAGATGACATTCCTGAGAAATATAAATTCAGGAACAATCGAGCATTTTCAACAATGAAGCGGGGTGGCTCGATAGCATTGGCTTTAGCGCATTTAGCAGCGAACGCTTACGATGGGAGTATGATTTTCACAAGAGGTAAAGGAAATTCATGGGATGTGGCTGGCGGCACGGCTCTAATCCAATCAAGAGGATTTTATATAAGCGATATAGATGGAAACGAGTTCAACTACAAAAATCCTAATAATGGAATAATTGCTTTGAATCCTAAAGCAAGAGAGGTTATATTTGGCTAGTGTTTTTTTCTTTTTTTAACTGGATCTATATGTATAAACGCTTCTTCTACCACATCTATATCTTCAATTTGATATTTTGCTTCCTCTCCAATATCATGGGCTTTTTTCAAGTCTAATTTCTCATCTATTTCAACATGCACTTCTACATGCGCATTGTTTCCGACATAATGTGCTCGAATATCGTGCACATCGATAACTCCTGTGACACCTAAAGCCTTTTTCTCTATTTGCCTCAACACTTTCTTAGGGGGTCGTCCCCCAACTAAAAAATTAATATTTTCTTTCCCTATATCGTATCCCTCTTTTATCACCAATGCACCAAGCACAATGGCTGCTATAGGATCAAGAAATTTGTAACCTAACATATTCCCTATAACTCCAACTATTGCTGCTATTGCCAATAGTACATCGTTTCTTGAATCTATTTCGCATGCTTTGACAGCAGGGCTCCTTGTATCCTTAACTACATCCTTAAAATAAAAAATCATTGCAAGTTTTACAACGATTGTTATGAGCAATGCTATCAATGGAAGTAATCCTAATGATACAATTTCTCCACTTATTATTTTTTGTATAGCGTAGTTTATAACACTTAATCCAAGCATTACTGCAACTATAGCAACAATTAGTCCAGCTATTGGTTCAGCCCTACTATGGCCAAAAGGGTGGTCAGCATCAGCTATTTTTGCTGAGACCTTCACACTTATGTACGCAGCTATTGAAGTTAGAACGTCAAGAAAAGAATTTATCGCCTCTGAAATTAAGGCAAGGCTGCCAGACATTAATCCTACAATTATTTTCAGTACAAACAAGAATAAGTTTCCAGCCAAACTTAGTTGGGTTGCTTTTTTTGACTTGTGGTTCCTCATTAGTTTTTTCTTAGATTATCTTCCTTAAATATTTTGTCATAAGTGATTTTTGGAGAAAGATTTATCATTTTATAGTAAGGTTTATTTATGAGTTATGTTTTAATAAAACGCATGGTAGTTCATGATGCAGTTATTGTTCTTGGATCTCATCTTGGAGATCTGTTTAAAGCGAGGATGGATGCAGGCGTTCGCGTATTTAACATGGGTCTCGCTAACAAGATGATTCTCGTAGGTGGGACGAACCGTTATGGCATTCCTGAGTATGAGATGATGAGATTTTGGGCAAAGGCCGAAGGTGTCCCTAGTAATGTCATACTGACAGAGGGCAAGTCGATTGATATATTCACTAATGCAAAGTATGCTAAAGAAATCATGGATAAGGCAAATCTAAACTCTGCTATAGTCGTCACTTCTCCATTTTGTATGCGCAGGGTTAAGAAAGTATTTACTGGATTAATGCCTGAGAAAGAATTGACATTCTTAGATTCTGAGGATAAGTATCACAATGTGATTCAACGTGTTAAGAATTTTTTTATAGAGCGACATGCAACTAGAAGAGATGTAAAACGGTTAAAAGCCTAGATTTTCAAGGATTTCTTCTTTTTTAAACTCTTTCAAATCAGCATATTCCTGTCCCACTCCTATGTAAATTATAGGTTTTCCTGTTACATAAGATACGGAGATAGCGGCTCCTCCTTTCTCGTCTATATCTGCCTTTGTTAGTATTATAGCATCTATTCCAACGCTTTTGTTGAACTCTTGGGCTTGGTTGACCGCATCGTTCCCTGTGATGCTCTCCCCAACAAAGATTTTCATATCAGGCTTTGCTACCTTTATTATTTTATTAAGCTCATCTAAGAGATCCTTATTAGAATGTAGTCTCCCGGCAGTGTCTATTAACACAACATCTTTGCCCTTAGCCTCAGCGTGTTTGATTGAATCGAACGCAACAGCTGCTGCATCTGAACCATAATCATGCTTTATTATCTTGACGTCCAAGTTTTTACCGTGCACATCCAATTGTTCTATTGAGGCGGCCCTGAAAGTATCTGCTGCTGCTATTACTGGTGTAAGACCTTTTTCTTTCAGCAAGTGTGCTACTCTTGCTATGGAGGTGGTCTTACCAGAACCGTTTATACCTATGAAACAGATGACATAGGGTTTTTTTTCCTTTATTTTATCCAATAAGTTAACCTTTTCATGCTTCAGCACATCACTAAGACTATCTTTAAGGCTCTCAAGAATTTTTTTATCAATATGAGATTTAGTTATAGGCACATCAACAATATCGACCTTAAGGTCCTCTTTTATTTTATTTATAACTTCAACAGCGACGTTGTTTTCTAGTAGAGCCAATTCTAGTTCCCAGAATAATTCCTCGAACTTCTCTTCTGAAATCTTTTTTGTGACGACCTTCTGTTTCAATTTGCCGAAAAATCCTTTTTTCTCTTCTTTTCCAATGGCCTCTTCAACTTTTTCCGCCTCTTGCTTTGTCAGGTCGACATTCTCTTCAATCCTTATCCCAATATCATTCTTCTCTTCATCCTTGATACTTTGAGTTTTCTCAACAATTTCTATAACTTTCTCTTGCTCTTCTTCTGTAAGGTCCTCTTTTTTCTTGAACTTATCTTTAATTCCAGAAAAAAGCCCTTTCTTTTCTTTGACCTCTTCTTTTACCTTCTCTTTAATTTCTTTAGCAATTTCTTCTTTAGCTTCTTTGACCACTTCTTTTTTGGTCTTTGGTTTTTCTTTAGAAAGTTTTTCTTTTTTCTTGGTAGGCTCTTTCTTTTTGGTTTTTTTCTTTTTCTTGGGATTCTCTTGAGGTTTATTTACTGGTTGAACTTCTACTTCGATGATCTTTTCAGGAGCTTCTTCTTCAGCCTTCTTTGATATCTTATCTACTGCTCCTTTGATTTTATCCTTCAAAAATCCGAACATACTACTGTTTTTCCTTTATAATTATTTAAATCTTTGCCCCTTAAGCTTTCGCTTTGGGCCTCCACCCTTGCCTATAAGCTTCTCGAATCTTCAGTTCGGTTATTTTGTCTTGTGCTTTGGCCAATTCTCCCACAGCCTCCATAAGATTGTTAAAGGCATCACCCAAATCACTCATAGCCTTGTGATAACTTTCAATAAGTTTCTCTGTATGTTCATTCTGCCTTGCTGCAGCTTTATAGACTCCTTCAAGAGTTTCTATGTATTCTCTGGCTTCTTCTTCTGTAACACTTCCGCTATAATTTGTCGCTTTCGCAGCTTTTTTTTGGATTTCAAGAAACCTTGCAGCAGTTCCCTGTAGTTGGGGGAAATGTTCATCAAGCTCTGCCACTTTTAACTCCAACATTCCTATAAGATCTCTCGAAGATACTTCCTTACTCATTTTGGCCTCCGTACAATGATTTTATCACAATTGTTGCATAGCTCCCTTTGCCTAATGTGAAACTTACAACCTGTTTAAATTTCCCTTCATTCAATTCGTCTTCATCAAAACTGATATATTGAAAGTCTTGAACATCAACAAACGCTTCCCTGTATGCTGTCATGGCAGCTAGTTCAGGCATTTGCCTTATTACAAAGTCTCTTATGCCAACACCTTCTTCCATCAATAACTTGCCATATATTTCTTCTATCTCTTTATCCTCAAACTCGGCATCGAAATTTATCAAAGGAATCTTGATACCCTTAATTTTTTCTTTAGGAAACATCATATTTCCCATGGAGTACTTTATCTCAAAATTTTTCTTGCTACGTCTGCGTATAAGTTCTGTAAGAACTTCATTGAACAGCCATGATTGGTAGCTATTTACATATAGGGCCAGTAAATCTTTCTTTTCTTTCTTTAGCACTCCAAGATAATCATTTTTATCAACATTTAATCCGAGAATTTCACATGCTTTGTTGAAATCCCCCTGGACAATAGCCTTCCCGACACCTTTATTATCGCCCCTCCCAAATCTTTGCTCGTCAAAATAGTTAGGGATTGAGGTAAGCATAGTTTTACATTCCTTATCCAGCCCCCTTACAGTTATTATGAATTCATTCCCTTTCAACAGTCCGGTATGTACCTTTTCTTTACCTTTCCCAAGGTACTCTAGCTTAATATCCTTAATATCTATACTATTAAAGCTCTCTTGCCCATTGAATATAGAAATATATTGTTCAGTAACCGCCTGCCTATCCTTTATCCCTGCAAAAGATATGGCTTTTCTCTTAATCCCTAATCTCTTGACTAATTCATTTATGGCGTCAATAGTATTCCATTTAGCTTTTTTCAATCTAAAGTATGAATAAGGTCCTCCTTTCATCTTTAGCCTTAGTTTTTCCTTGACAATGAAGTCTTCTGGAATTTGTTTCAGTATCATGAAAAGCGTTATAAACAATGGATGTTATAAAGATTACTATGAAAAAGAGGGTTATTGTTATATTAGATGGTCTTGGAGACGTTTTGTATAAACAATTGGGCAACAAAAGCCCTTTGGAAGCAGCTCACACTCCTAATATGGATTTTTTGGCAGCCAACGGCAAGACTGGGTTGATGTATCCTATTGCACAAAATATTGCTCCAGAATCTGATGAGGCGATGATTGCTTTGTTAGGATTTAATCCTTTCAGAACACATACTGGAAGGGGGCCGTTAGAAGCGCACGGCGCCGATGTAAAGTTTAGAAAAGGCGATGTTGTTTTCCGGTGTAATTTTGCAACAGTTAAGGATGGGATTATAACTGATGTTAGGGCTGGAAGGCCACATGGACTTAAAGTTAAGATCCTTGCAAGAAAGCTTGACAAGCTTGCCAAGAAAATCATTTCACCTAAAGCGCGTTTCTTACATACTTATATGTATAGGTCAGTCCTAATAATCCCAGGAAATTTATCTCCGAGAGTGGAGGGTAATCATCCGGGTTACAGGATAGTTAATAGTAATGTGACATCAGCCCAAAAGATCCACGGTAGGACACTTCGTACGCATAAGGTCATGCCATTAGAGAAAAAGGCAGAGAAGACAGCACACCTAATGAATACATTCATTGAGGCAGCACAACACCTCTTGAGAAAAGAGAAAAAGACGAATTATATCCTTGTTAGGGGGGCGGGCAATAAGCTACCCAAATTGAAAAAATTACAAGGGAAATGGCTACTGATATCTGAGGTACCTGTTGAGAAAGGTGTTGGTAAAATTGTGGGGATGCACGTAATTAAACAAAAAGGAAATCTGGCTAAACAAGTAGCAAAGAACTGGAAAAAATATGATAATTTTTATTTTCAGATTAAAGACCCTGATAGATACGGCCATGATGGTAAACTTAAGGGCAAGGTTAAGTCAATCTCCAAACTTGATAGATCTTTCTTTGGTAAGTTTTTGAGAATGGTGGATCTTAGAAATATTACTCTTATTGTAACAGCAGACCATAGTACTCCTTGTAAGTACATGGCCCATTCTCATCACCCAGTCCCGATACTTGTGTTCGGCAAGGACATTGATGCTGTGGATTCTTTTTCTGAAAAAGCTTGTAAAAAGGGTAAGATTGGTGTCATTGCTGGAAAGGACATGATGAAGCTGTTGAAGTAGGCAAGATTTTTAAACACTATATAATTCTCAGTATCCATGTTACGGAAAATGTGCTTGACATTGGCTGGAGCGTTGGCTTTTGGCGTTCCATCACAAGTTGATAGCAGAACAGTTCAAGAACCGCAGTATTGTCAAGTCTTGAAAGACGAGCATGTAGATGCCAGGAACTTGTCAAATAAGCTTTATGACTTAAGCAAAAAGCTTTTTGAGATTAGGCTTAAGACTATAGATACTGGACAGAATTATGACCGGGTGACAAAAGAAAAAAGAATAAAGGCAAAAGAAGAGACAACCCAAGCTCTGAATGAGATAGTCGCTAACTTAGATTATGTTGTAATTTTGAGTGACTTAAATTCCTGGACAGATAGTTTTAAAGATAATATTGACCACGAAGTGGATAAGGCTTTTGATTGTTTGAAGGATGATGACTTCTTAGGTGCGTCAAATAGAGTATTTTTCCTAGAGGTAGATATCAAGAATTATTTTAATCGCTTGGTCAAGGATGGCCAATGTAAAAAAGATAAGACTTTAAGATAGAAATAGATTTAAATGTCCTAAAATGTTTAGTTTAAGATGGCTGAAGTTGTTATAAACTATGAGAGTTTGTATGAAATCCTCAGGTTAGAGAAATCCCGTACTGAACTTCAGAAACTAGACTCTGGTTTTTTTAAAGGTGTCCTAGATTACCTTCGGGATAAGCAGGCTATCTTGGAATCACAAGAGAATAAAGAAAGCATTTTTGCATCTGGTGAAGTTGACAAAACAAGAATTCAAATTCGAAACATACAGAGAATCCTTAAAGAACTTTACGAACGTAGAGAAAGCAAAATTATTCAGTTTGCGCTTTTTTCATCTAGAAACTTTGATTCAAACATCGACATTAGTGCAATGCTGCCTGAAGAAAAAGGCCTTTTTGATAGTCTTAGTCTATCTCTCAATAAGTCTCGAGAATCAGTGCTTTTTAACCTATTAAAAAACAAGGAACCACTGACTTTTAGCCAAGATTCTGGACAAAAACAGAAAGATTTAAAAAGGAATCAAGAAATCGAAGATAGTAACTCTAATAAAAATGGCCCAAGAACTGTAAGGTTCAAGTGCCAAGTTCCAGAGTTTGTGGGTACGGACTTAATAGCATACGGCCCATTTGAGAAAGATGACACTGCTTCGTTACCTGAGGAAGTTATCGTTTTCCTTGAAAGGAATTCACAGGCAGAGGTCATATAGAGGATTAAAAAAATGGTTAAGTTTCCAAAAAAAGTCAAAAGATATTGTCCAAAGTGCAAAAAGCATGCAGAGATGGATGTAAAACAAGTGAGGAGCGCAGGTAGGAGTTCTACCCACCCATTGTCGAAAGGATCTAATATAAGGCTCTGGCTTAGAGGTTTGAGGAGAGGTTTCGGTAATTATGGTAGATATTCAAAGCCAACAAAGCCGAAAAGAACTGGTGCTAAGCAGAGCAAGACAGTCGCTTTGAGTTACAAATGCAAGGTCTGTGGAAAGAGTTCCCAGGCAATTAGGGCTAGGGCAAAGAAGATTGAATTTGTAGGAGTTCATTAAAAATGGAAAATCTAGTTAAAGAGCCAAAAAGCAAGTTTATCAAGGTACGTTGTTCCTGTAAGAACGAACAGATTATTTTTGGCAAGTGCACTTCAGAAGTTAAATGCCTTGTTTGTGGTAAGGTTTTGGCTGAACCTTCTGGTGGAAAGAGTAGCATTAAGGCAAGAATTCTAGAAGTTCTTGAATAATTTTTACCTAAATTTAGTTTTAAGTAAGTAGATTGATCTATTTTGTTGTTCTAATCCATCTAGAACAAACCACGCATTTCCTGAAAATTCATCATTTCCGCATGAAAGTATAATGGACTTTTCGTGTACATCTTGCAAGAATCCCACATAATCACATTTTAATTGTTCAGGCTGGCCAGTGATGCATAAAGGCGTTCCTTTCTTTAGTTTTACAAGATCCTCCATTGATAAAGGCCCACCCATGGGCTCTAGTGCACAAGCAATATTTTCTGGTTCGTATCCTTTAATATAGGTTTTTGATGCATTGTGATGCAATTTGATAAAGGATTTTCCCTTTTTTTCTTTTGCACTAGCCACCCCAACCTTAAGTCCCATGTTATCATCAACAAGAACAATATCTCCTAAATCAACAGGATAACGCTCCAACCTTGCCTCTAGTCTCTTTATTTTTTTGTTATAAAGTTCCAATGCTTGAGCCTTCCTCCTTTCAAACTTAGACTCTGGGCTATTGGGCCATCTTTCAGGCAAAAATGCCGCCAATAGCCCTACGCCAGTCCCCACTATTGCTCCAACCCCACCAAACACTGCTCCAATACCCATAGGAACTATGAAACGTACTAAGGAATCTGTGCGGTCAGGATCGCTGCGAACCCAAGAATCACAACTCCTTTCAAATGCTTGGATCTCACTGCGTATGTGTGTAGGCATACTTGAATCTAGTACTCTTTCTGGATAAGTATCGATAGCTTGTGATATTGCTCTAGGATCATGATATAATGTAAGAACTTCTAGCATCCTTTCAGGTGTTAGGGGCTCATCTTCCATCATTTGCTCAAAATCTAAAGCTTCCCCAAACTCATCTCCCATAGCCACCCCTTCCACCTCCCCTGCAATTCTGGTTAATTCCATAAAATCATCTGCTGTTTGTGGCATCAAATTGTTTGGCACTAGGCTTTTTCCGGTCATTTTAGCTTTTAAAGATGTTTTTTTACCCTTCTTTTTAAACTTTTCTTAGTTTTAAATTAAGTCCCACCCAAACGTTTATAAACAGGCTTCTTTTTCAAGAATATCACATGTTTTATAAGAAAAAAGGCTTACCGGAAGAAGGAGATATACTTTTTTGTACTGTAAAGAAGATTTTATACCATTCAGTTTTTGTCATTCTTGATGAATATCAGAATCAGGAGGCCATGGTTCATATATCTGAGATTGCTCCAGGAAGGATAAGGAACATAAGGGATTATGTAAGAGAAGGCAAGAAGCTAGTATGTAAGGTTCTAAGGATTAATCGTGAAAGGCGACAAGTTGATCTTTCATTAAGAAGAGTACCCCTCTCATTGAGAAAAGAGAAGGTTGAGGAGTACAAGCAGGAGCAGAAGGCAGAGAAGATCCTCGAGTTTGCATCAAAAACCCTTAAGACTGACATAAAAGGGATGTACCAGAAGGCCGGTTATAAAATTATAGAGGAGTATGGGTTGCTGAATGATTGTTTTCAGGAAGTTGTACAGAAAGATGAAGCAGTGCTCAAAGAACTAGGCATACCAGATGATTATGCAAAAGTTTTGACTCAGATTATAAAAGAAAGAATCCGTCCTCCTGAAGTTAATATTGATGGTACCCTTACAATATTCAGTCCAAATTCAGAAGGTGTTGAGGATATAAAGAATGCAATCAAAGTAGGGTTGAATTTAGCAAAAAAAGAAAAGTATGATGTTTCTATTTTATATGTGGGCTCACCTAATTATCGTATAACAGTAAAGTCAGGCAACTATAAGGATGCAGAGCATGCACTGAAGGTTGTCAATGAGGTTGTGATGGCGGCAATAGAAAAGTTTGGTGGTAAGGGTGAGTTCAAAAGAAAATGAGTCGCCACATACTGTTTTGCAAAGGGTGTGACATTTATACACTTGAAGAGGCTTGTCCTAAGTGCAAGAGTAAGACACTATCTACTAAACCCGCGAAATTTAGTCCGGAAGATAAGTGGGGGAAGTACCGAAGAATAGCAAAAGCAGAATCTTTATAAAGATGAAGACGGATTATTTTTAAAAATGAATTTCAAATTTAGATATCACAAAAAACCTAAGTTGAGTAATGTTGTACTTATTGAAGGACTTCCTGGCATAGGCAATGTAGGGAAGATTGCTGTAGATTTCATGATTGAGAATTTAGAGGCGAAGAAGATTGTCAGTATAGACTCTTATTACTATCCTCATACCGTTTTTATAAATGAAGATAATAAGGTAGAATTACCAATAATAACAATTTATCATAAAAGGGTAAGGAAGACTGATTTTCTTTTTTTGGTCGGAGATGTACAACCGGTGAATGAGCCTTCCTGTTATGAACTATGTGATCAACTTTTGGATTTTCTACATGAGCATAAGTGCAAGGGTCTTGTGACAACTGGTGGAATTGGGTTACATTCTATACCTAAGGAGCCACAGGTCTTTGTGACGGGTACAGAAGATAAGTATATCAACAGCTTCAAAGGGTGTAATAAGGAAATCTATGGTGTGGTGGGTCCAGTGATGGGCGTGACTGGGGTGTTAGTTGGCCTTGCTAGTAAAAGAAGTTTTCCTGCAGTTTCCTTACTTGTCCAGACTTTTGGCCATCCATCGTATTTAGGTGTTAAAGGGGCTAAGGAATTACTGAAGGTTCTTGAGAAGAAGTTCAAGATGGGCGTTGATATAAAGAAGCTTAGCGACGAGATTAATGAGATAGAGGATGAAATCAAAGCCAAGGCTCAACAGCTTGCTGAAATGAGGGGCATTAAGGACAAAAAAGATATATCGTATTTCGGTTAGAAGGACGATAGTGTTTGCTGTTTTGGCTTAAATTTAAGTTTTTCTTTTTCTACACTTTCTTCAAACATAGGTTGTCCATAAACTCCATCATATCCAGGTTCAACATAGATTTTTTGTTCCCTGTTTTTTATTATGGAGTTAGTGAGTTTAGCTTCTGTTCCACATTTCAATAGACCTTCTTTTGGGACATTCAATAGAATGTTTAATTCAGAACCAAACTTTTCAATTAAGGGATTATAGATGTTCCACACTTTTTTTGTGGCAACACCGCACTTCAGTACTCCGGCGATGATATCAGATAGTGGAATGAGATGTAGGCTTTTCTGTCCATCACTACGGACATAATCTTCAGGTCTATCAGCTAATGCCTCTATTCTTTGAGCAACACCTATTGTCAACATCCTCCCACATACGGGGCATATGTTGTTATGCTTTAACGCTTCCTGAGGTTCAAGACAGAGATTACATTTTCTGTGTCCAGTGAAATGGTATTTCCCTTGGCTTGGGAAGAATTCTAAAGTTTGTACAAAGCCTTGCTTGGTTCTTATGGTATTTATGATACTTTGGTAATCCATCTTAACATCAAGCATTGTCGCTTCCCGTCCCATCCTCCAAGGCCAGAAACTATGGAGATCAGAAAAACTTACAAACAAAAACTTATCAATCTGAGACATCCTATTAAGCATTTCAATGTCAGCACTCAACCCTGTTTCTAACGCATGTATATGTTTTGTTTGATCTTTGAAACAGTCCTCGACTTTGCTGAACTGGTTATATTCTCCAAACAAACTGAAGTGAGGTGTCATGATGTGTGCTGGTATGATTTCTATATCTTTGGATATACCTTTCATCATTTCAGTGAACTCTGGACATGGAATTTTGAATATTGGTCTTCCGTCATAGTCCAGTCTCCCTCTCTTTCCCAACTCATCTTGTACTTGTTCCGCTACTCTGAGGTTAGGCGCCAGGACCACATTATGTATTCTTCTCCCCTTGCCATCCTGTGTATATATCAATGATATTTCAGTTTGTAACATAAAATTGAATCCATTTTTTGTTATCATCAGACCATCTTTTTCTTCTAGGTTTTCTTTTATGTGTTGTAACCATTGTGGATGTTGGAAATCCCCTGTTCCTAAAAGATTGAGCCCTTTCACCCTGGCCCACTTTTCCAAGTTGGGTATGGTAAGTTCGGTGCTACACCCTCTGCTGTACTTTCCATGGATATGCAAATCGGCTATTATCATATTAGACAATCTTAGTAGATATAGTTTAAAAGAATTTGTATTCTTAATTTGACATAAAAATTTTGCTGTTAGAGATTCAGGGAATATAATTTTACCCTACATAGACTTTGATGTTTTTAAGATCAAAAGTGGTATAAGGGACGAGAGTTATATGGTTTGCTCCATTGTCCAGCATTGTCGTGATGTCTTTGGTATAGGTAGTTGATTGTGTATTTATGGAGAACTGTTTCTCTTGCACAGTTATCTGTGCTTTTGCCCTCTCTCCTCCAAGGGTGAACCTTATCTTTACTTTTTTCTTCCCAGCCCTTATATCGGCCCAAGTTGAGGAGTCTATGTCTAATGAATATTTGGGGTATGAGCTTTTAGCCATTCTAACTTTGACTATGGCTTGATCTATATTATAATCGCCCTTGTCTATTTTGAACTCTAACTTATTCCTTCCGGTATTACTGAGCTGTTTTTTGTCTAATATAAGCTCCCTCTTCTCAGAGTATTGGCAAAATATTGTATCGCTATGTTCAACCTTGTCATTAAATAGGATGGTTAGCTTGCCAGAATCTTTCAACTTGTTACAGTTAATGAAATATGATAGCTTTAGATTATTGACATCTTGGTTAGAATCTACAGAGAAGACTCTTATGGAAGATAATTTCTTTGTTTGCATTTTTTTAACGAGCTTGATGTCCTGCAGCAAGTAGTAGTTTGCAGAAAAGATCTTTATCCCTGGAGATTCGGTTTCCATATGCAGGACATTATTCTTGCTTTTTAGATATGCCGAAGGGAGTTTTAGGGGTAATTGTTTGTTAGTAAGTGTTCCTTCATAGATAGTATTACCATTTAATGATAATGTAATGTCTCCTTGTGACTTCTTTATCAAAAATACAAGGCTGACTTCTGTCGCATCCTTAAGGTCTTTGACATCAAAATATAGATTTTTATAATCATCCTTCAACAAGGACTTTGAAATAGTGATGGCTTTTGCCAAGCTTTCCTGTTCAGTACTGTCTTTCGAAAACAGGTGCATGGATTCTAGCTTGTTCTCTTGCGTGCTTGTAGTATAAGGGTATACCTTTCCTGGAGAAGCGGATAAGAGTGTTTTTGCAGCTGCACTGACACCTGAGTCAAGAGTTGTTGTTGTTTCATTGAGCAGGGCGCCCCTTTCACCTGGAGGAAGAAGGACTATATAAATGATGATGAAAAATGCTATGAGCATTATAAGGATAGAAATTTCTATACCTCCAGCCTGTCCTTTCCTCTTTATCATAAACAGGAGATAGTTTTATTAATATATAAACTTTTTCTATGATCTGATCAGAATGAAAATCATATTTAAGAACTTTAAGGTAGGGGAGTTGAAGGTCCAGGTATCTGACATGGATGACTTATGGTACCTAAGCCATGTAATCGACTCAGGTGATTTGGTTAGTAGCAAGACTATGAGAAAGGTCAAGGTGGGAAGTTCTGAGAATGCTAAGGTTGTGAAGAAACCAGTTTTTCTGGTTTTAGAAGTTGAGAGGGTGGAATTTCATAAGTTTTCGAACTCTTTGAGAGTCTCTGGCATTGTCCGGGAAGGTCCAGAGGATGTTCCTAAAGGTTCGCATCACACATTTGATGTTAATGAAGGATCAATACTTAAGATAAAGAAGAATAAATGGTTGAAATATCAAATTGAAAAGATAAAGGAAGCATCTATCCAGAAGGGTGTAGGCGTCTTAGTTTGTGTTATTGATAGAGAGACTGCTGGTTTTGCTCTATTGAAGAAGTATGGATATGACTACTTAGGAGATGTTGAAGGGGTGGTACAGAAGAAAGATGATCCTCAAAAGGTTGAATCTAACTTCTACCCTCTGGTTGTTAAGGCTTTGAGGAAATATGTTGATAGGCATTCTGTTAAAGGCGTGATTATGGCCTCACCTTCATTTTGGAAAGAGGATTTCATGAAAGTTCTTAAGAAAAAGGATTCGGAGCTTGCTCCAATGGTCACTTTGGCGACATGTAATGCTGTTGGTAGGCAGGGTGTGGATGAGGTTTTGAAGAGAGACGAGGTAAAAAGTGTCTTGGCTCAAGATCGGGCTGCTGGTGAGATGAGACTTATTGAGGAATTACTTAATAATATTTCAAAGGATGGCCCAGTTGTGTACGGTTTTAAGGAAACCAAGATGGCAGTTGATGCTGGTGCTGTCAAAACTTTGTTGGTGACAGATGAATTGATTATGAAATTGAGACAGGATGGAGGTTATGATAAATTGGACAAGGTCATGAGGGACGTGGAGGGAATGGACGGCAAGGTGCACATTATTTCTGTTGATCATGATGGTGGGAAAAAACTTAAAGGGCTTGGTGGGGTTGGTGCTTTATTGCGATATAAGTTGAGTTATTAGTTTTTCATAGAAGTTGAATCTTTTATCTTTTCTGGTTTGTGGTTTCTTAGCAAAAGAACAGAAATTAGGTGTAGAACCATAGTTCTTTATTACATCATAGCCAGTATATTTCATGTATTCCACGCTGCAAGAGTCTATTCCTTTTTTGCAGCTCCACTCACCAACTGGGATAGTTACACCAATCTGACACACATTTTGTACAGAAGTACCTTCATCTTTGAGCTTGCCGTTTGTTAAACAATGACCTGTAGGAAAAACTCCTACCAACTCTCCTGAAGCTTTGCCAGTATAAGTTTTTTTCTCGGTACAGAATGCTCCTAAGCTATGGCAGTCCTCATCTTGGGCGCAGGGCACACAGCCAACAAATCCTACCATGAACTGGATGGGCAAGCAATATAATTGTTCATTGTTTGGGTTACCTATCGGACTCACTCCCCAACCTCCCTGCCATACTTGGCACCTCCCCCAGGTATCACCTACACTGTTCGGTGAGAAGCACGGTTGTCCGATATTTCTTGTAATCTGGCACAAGTCCCAATACTTCTTATCTGATCTGCAAGGTTCAGGTGCCAGGAGTAAGTCTTCTGAAGAAGCTTCTATATTTGTAAAATCTTTTATCTCCTCTACTTCATAAAAATCATGCTGGTAGAACGAATCTTCAAAGAAACTCATATCAAACGCTGATACACTTAGACTTGTTAGGATTAGAACTAGTATAAATATTATCCATTTCATCTTGAATAAGGAATTTTGTGGTGTATATAACCATTGTTGTCCTAGTCTCTTATTGTTTAAAAAAGAATCTTCTTTCCGAACTTGAGAAGTCTTGGATCTCCAGCTATGAGCTTAAGTACAAATTTTCTTGGGAAGTCCCTGTCGTTATTCTGGATAATTCTCTTAAGTTTGTCTTTGGAAAACATATTGACCAGCTCGTCATAATCTTTTTCACTAAACCTATCCATAACTTTCCTGATTAATAAACTGAGCTTAAGGTCTTTATTGACATGTCTTTTACAGTTCTTTTCATAATGTCTCAAAGGCTTACTTAGTTGTTTTGCAGCCAACAATCCATGCACCACGCCTCCCCCAGTAGTGGCCTTAACTTGTGTTGCTGCATCTCCTATCAATAAGATATTTCTCTTTTGAATCTGTTGTTTGGGGTTATACACTGGTACTAATCCAGCCTGGTGTTCTATTACTTTGTTACCTTTTTCTTTCATCAGGCGTTGAAATTCTGTTTGATGATTGTTATAGGCTAGTAAACCTAATCTTGCGACACTACTACTTTCAGGAACTAACCATGCAAAACTCCCGTAACCCAGCCAGAATTCTACTTTGTCACTATCGCACTTTGTTTTGATTCTCGCTTGTTGTCCAACAAAGAACTTTCTTTTACCATACATTCCAGATGCCCTAGCAACACTTGACCTTGGACCATCTGCCCCAATTAAACAGTCTGTCCTTATTGGCTTCTCATTTACCAGAACTCGTCCTTCTGCAAACCCTTTGAACTTATGTTTGAGAAATATTTTAGCCCCTTCTGCTTCAGCCTGTTCAGCTAAAAAATTATCTAACTTTGT
>CAZUKZ010000010.1:0-29008 GCA_964621125.1 Candidatus Woesearchaeota archaeon | reverse complement strand
ATAAAACAAAACATAGAGGTGATATTAATTAAATTTAAAGGATTTCACCAAAGCCGGGCATAGAAAGACTTATATATTAGTTGTTACTCTAAAATGGTAATAAATTGGAGTTTATAATGGTAAAAATAAATTGTAAAGATGTTATAGTGGTTCCGTACTTTATAAGGGAAAATGCACACCCACTATATGGAGATACTCTTAAAGATGAGTTTGTTAGATTTTTGGAGAAGAGAGATTATGATATGGCTCAAGTTAGGCTAGTACAAATTGGAAAACATGCTTTAGCAGCTGATTCTCAGGAAGATATGGATGAAGCTCTTAGGGCACAGAACCTATTAAATGCATTTTCAAATAGAAAATTTAATTTGGCTGATTGTTTAGTAGAATAATTTTGTTTTTTTTAACAACTGGAGTATTTTGAGATGGCAAATGGAACAAGATGGATAAAGAGGTTTAAAGGTACACAGTCTGTAAACCTTGGTAGGCTTTTAGCAAAGCTTGAAGAAGTAAAGGGGAGGGTTTTGAGGGATGGGATAGATTATACTGGACTGATGACACTTAGTACACAGGTTGCTGGAGTTGAGGAAGAGAGTGGATTAAAAGAGGATGCAATTAATCATTATGCTATGGGCTTAGATTGGAAGAATGCAGCAAGGTTGGCTGATGAGTTAGGCTACGAAAGCAAGGCTTCTTTCTATAAATGTTTAGCAAGAATCCAAGGTTCAATCAATAAAAGTTGGGGTAGACAAAATGAATGATACTTTAAAGAGGGCTTCAAAGCTTAGGACAGAAGGTTTGGTTGCTAAGTTTACAGAAGATGTTGAGTTAGCTGAAAGAAAGCTAGGGGAAGCTGCTAAACTTTTTGAAAGTGTTGATATGAAAAGGGAGGCTATGAATTGTTATGCTTCTTTTGGAGATTATGATCAGGCTATTGGTTTGGCAAATGAACTAAAGGATAGGGCTTCAGCTATAACTTATTGGGAAATGCAGAATGATGCATCTGGCTTATTTCAGGTTGAGTCAAGGTCTTACTTTGTTGATGCAGTGACTTTGGGGTTTGGTCATAGGCATTATTTTTTGGATACTCCTAGATTAGAGCTAGACTATGATTGGACTGATGAAGACTTTGAGGATTATGATCCAGATGAAGATGATCCTGATTTTCTTGATGATGACCCCGATTTTGCAGAGTTCCTGAGAGAAGTGGCCAGGGTCCCTGATATTGATATCGAAGTGCCGATACCTGATTTTTCTAAGTTGAATAAATGATTATTTCTTATTTAATTAAGTTATTTTCCTTTTTTGATAAAAAATTCCAGAATTAATTTTAATTATATGTTTCCGCCGTATCTATCTGTGATTCAACATGGATAATACAGAAGGCAAATCAAAGGTCCTAATCGGACTGCAGTATGGAGACGAAGGTAAGGCAAGAGTCCTTGATAAGATCATTGAAGGGAGCGATGTGGTTGCAAGGTTCAATGGGGGAGCCAATGCCGGACATACATTAGTTGTAGGAGATAAAGAGATTGCATTGCACCTAATCCCTTCGGGGATATTCCATCCTGATATGCAGCTTTACATAGGAAGCGGGTGTGTACTATACCCTGAAACTGCAAATAAGGAAATCGAGAACATTGCTAATCTTGGTATTGACTTAGATGGGAAGCTAAGGATTGCAGCAAACACTACTTTGGTACAGCCCCATCATCTTTTGTTAGATGGGATTTTCGGAAAGGGTATTGGCACTACTGGAAATGGTATTGGTCCAGCGTATGCTGATAGGGCCTTAAGGACAGACGGTAAAACTCTAAAAAACTTAAGGGTATGTGATTATTTTGTTAATCCTCAGAAGGCTTTAGAGATTGTAAAAGCGAACCTTGTGCAAGTTGCTGAGAATCGTGGGTTGTCGGTTGATGTAGGTGGAGTTGTCTCTAAATATGTACAAGAAACTGAGAAATTAAGGCCTTATTATTGTCAGGATCCTTTGTTTTTGGAGAAGCTTTTACAATCTGGAAACAATGTCTTTTTTGAAGGTGCTCAATCTTTAATGCTTGATGTAGCTACAGGCACTGTGCCTTTTGTAACCTCGAGCAGGACATTGGCTGCAGCAGCCTATACTGGCGGAGACCTTTCAATGAGATACCATGAGAGGACTATTGGTGTGGCAAAAGCAATAATGTCTAGGGTAGGGAACGGCCCATTTGTTTCGGAGTTTGGAGAGAAGAAATCCGAACTATACTGCGCTGCTGAAGGTGGGAACAAGTATAAGAGAGAAGTCGAGTCAAAGCTTTATGATCCCTGGGAACTCTTGAAGTCAGAAGACGAGTTTGAAGTGGGTGTTGGGTTGAGGATGATTGGCAAGGAGTATGGTGCAACGACGAAGAGGCCAAGGAGGATTGGAATGCTAGATCTAGTGATGTTAAGGCAGAACTGCATGCTGAATAGTGTTGATGAGTTATACATAAACAAGTTTGATTGTCTAGTTGATTTCAGTAAGTCTTCGCTTGGGGGAATTCCTGTAGTTGTAGCGTATAGGTTGGATGGGAAAACAATAGATTACATGCCTACGACAGCTGAAGAATGTGAAAGGACAGAACCTGTAGTGGAATACTTGCCCCATATAACTCAAGACATTTCTCAGATGCGGAGCTATGATGATTTGCCTCCTGAGGCAAAGGGGGCGGTGAGCTTTATTGAAGAAAAAGTTGGGACACCTGTCTATGGCATTGGGGTCGGGCCTGAAAGAGACCAGTTCATAAAGATTCGTTGAGGTGGAAAAATCGAGCTAATTGCAGTATCGGATCTTCATATAGATGAAGATGGAAGCCTTGGAGATAAAGTAATATCTGAGATCGTGAAAGAAGAGGCGGATGTCTTGCTGGTTGGTGGAGACATAGCTGAAACCAAAGATGAGTTGAAATATGGCTTAGAAAAACTCTCCCGTTTTTCCGGTGTCAAATTGGCTTATCTTGGTAACCATGAACTGAGGTGCATGAACAGTCCTTTAGGTTTCCACTACCTGGAGATGAGTTATTTATTCTCTGAGTATGGTTTTAATCTATTGGATGATGAACCTTTCACCTATAAGGGGAAAGGGTTCATAGGAAATTCCGGATGGTTTGATTCTGGTTTTTATAAGGGTGATGGGCTTGATGGTGAATCTGAAAAAGTGTTAGATTATCAGTTGGTCAAACATGGGTTTAGGGGGAGGCCTTCAGAGATGGTTGATGCTTGTGTTGTTAGATTAGAGGATCATTTTAATCAGATAGAACCATATTGTGATGAAATCTTTTTAGGCATACACCATGTGAGTTTTTCAGAGTTTTTAATATATTGCCATTCTCCTACTTACGATTTCAAAAATCTCATGATGGGCAGTGATAAGTTTCAAAAGTTCTACAAACATCCTAAAGTTAAGATGGGATTCTGTGGCCATACACATCGTTCAGGTAAGTTGAATTTTGAGGATTTCTCTGTCTATAATTTAAGCACAGATGAGAAACAGCCTTTCTTAAGACTTAAGTTAACTCCTCAGGAAAGTAAATGAAATTATATGTCTCGAATAATGTAATGGATTCAAAGTTCTTGATGAATTCACCAAACTCTTTTTTTATGTCCAAATCGAATGTTCTCAATTCTTCATTTGTCTTGAAGTGCACTGTATATTCTATGTCCCAACTTCCAACGCATCTACTGAAGTATTCTATGTTGGGATTCTGTTTACCATACTCCTTGAACTTTTGGATTATGTTATCTGTAAGGTTAACGCAACGTATGAATATCTCATACCTATTATAGCCTAATTTTGAGGGGTCAAGTATAAGCCTATACCGCCTTATAATTCCATTATCTTCCATCTTTTTTATCCTATACTTAATGGTGTCAACAGGAATTTTTGTTTTTAGAGATATCTCTGTGAGTCTGGCTCTTGCGTTCTTATGTAGAATTTTGGCAATCTTTTTGTCTTTAACATCGAAGTCTAATGCAACCCCTACATTTCTCTTTATTTTTTTCATGCCTTTAACTGTGCCTAGGATGTGGGTATGACCAAACGTCTGGGAGCCTATGCTTGTAGATAATTTGTAATTTTGTAAATATTTTCCAATCTTACTAAGAATATCCCTTAAAGCTTTATCAAAATGTGCAGGGTCCTTTGCCATGACAGCAAAAACTAAATCCCAGTTACCTGAACATGGCGTTACCCAATTTGTGTTTGGATGCTTGGAAAGATAATTAACAATGTCCTTCTCTTCTTGGGGAGTTATTTTCTCAAATTGTATGAGGATTTTGTATGCCCAATATCCTAACCCAAAGATTGTCACAAACTCCTTGATTATGCCTTCACTAAGAAGCCTTTTAATTCTATAGTTCACAACTTCTTTTGATGAACGGACTTTCTTTGCGATAGAAGAATAGCTACTTCTTACATCTATGTTAAGGGCATTAATGATTTTCTTATCCAATAAGTCTAGTTTTTGCATAAGATCCTCTATTTCTTATTTCCTTTATTAATCTTTCTTTTTTGATAAAAAACTTAAGAATTAATTTTAATTAATACATTACGATTAACATTAAATGTGAGTTGAAATGAAAAACGTAATAATCACTGGATGTAATAGGGGTATAGGGGCAGGAATTAGGGATTCCTTACTTTCTGCAGGATATAGGGTCTTTGGTTTGAACCGTACCCCTTCCAAGACTAAACATAGACACTACAGAGATGTTCCTTGTGATGTGAATAAGAAGGAAGATATAGAAAATGCAGTTAGAGTTGTTAAGAAACAAGCAAAGACAATAGATGTGTTTATACCAAATGCTGCCATAAGAAAATTTGCTCCTGTTAGTAAGTTGGCAGATAATGATTGGAAAGTTTCTATTGACACTAACTTAAATAGTGTATTTTATCTTACGAAACATCTTGTTTCAGATTTGATTAAGAATAAAGGATACTGTATCTTTATAGGCTCCCACGCAGAGAAATATCCTTTTGGAAATGGCTCTGCGTATTGCGCAACAAAATCTGCAATGAGGGCACTTTCTGAGTGTTTGCTTGAGGAAGTTAGGCATAAGGGTGTGAGATGTACATACCTTTCAATAGGTGCGGTTAAGAACAGAAATCATGGATATGATGAGGCTTGGAAGTTAACTCCTGCAGATGTTGGGGAGTTGATTGTCAACCTGTTGAAGACAAATGCGAGGGCTTTAGCCTCGTATATTGATTTGAGGCCAGCACAACCACTTACTGAGAGTAAGCAGGGGATTGAAAAATTACAATACAAATAGGAGGAACCAAAAAATGAAACAATACCTTAGGGATGATGAAGTGAAAACTTTTCTTAAAAGTTTTAGTTTTAATAAAACAATAGCTGACGGTAAATCGAAAGCGTTGTATGCGACCTGTGATAATAACATCTGCTTAATGGAGTTTAAGCCATCATTAAGGTCCATTACATATGAAAGGAGGCAAAACATATCTGGGACCGAAGTTGAAAGGATGAAGGCTTGCCTTGAGATATTCTTATACTTGGAGAAGCATGGCATAAAGACGCAATTGTTGTATGACAAGATAGTTGTATTTGAGGGAAAGCATCTTATGATTATCAAGCCTGCAAGACAGATTCCTGTCGAATGGATAACTAGATATTATGCTGCTGGTAGTATAGTAAAACTCTTTCCTACATTGGTGAAGGAAGGGGATAAATTTTCAGTACCTTTGCAGAAGTATGACCTTAAGCAGGAGGCCGAGATTGGTGGGGTGGACGATCCTACCATGAATGAAAGCTACCTTACAGGTTTAGGTTTAGTGAGTGAGGAAGATTTGGACATATGTAAATATTATCTTGGAAAGATTTCGGGATTATTGAACTCTAAATTCTTGCAGAAAAAACTAAAATTAGTCGACCTGAAAATGGAGTTTGGGAAGGATGAGCATGGAAATATCATGCTTACTGATGAGATTTCTCAAGATTGCATGGGGGTCAATGATTCTCATGGAAATTCTCTGACTAAAGATGTGTTTAGACAGTGGAAAACTGAAAGAGATGTCTTGAAGGCTTATGAACTGTTCTCTAAAGTAGTCGGATTTAATGAAAAGAGGTATTGTAATCATGAATGAAGTGAGAAGATTGAAACCAGGGTTAAGGAGGGTCAAGAAGATTAAATTGGGTGAGGAATTCTGGATTAGTCTAACTAACGCCTTTGGAAGGGAGATCTGTGGAGAAGAAGATTTTGAGCATGTTTTAAATGAGAAAATTGGGCATCCAGTTGTAGGGCCTATATCTGTAGAGGGTGTAAAGAAAGGAGATACTCTGGAGGTCTTCATAAAAGGGATTAGGCTTGGAAAGAAGGCATACCAGTGCGTTTCCTTTTCGACGGGAGTCTTAAAAGGGGAGATATGCAATAGAAACTATAAGATCTATAAAATCAGAGATGGAGTTGTGGTCCTAGATGGAGTTGAGATGCATGTCCGACCTTCTGTAGGTTATGTCTCTATGCAACCTAGTGAAGAAATAAGTTGTGGCAGAGCCTGTCGACATGGTGGGAACTTGGATTTCAACCAATTGGGTGTGGGTAGTTCTGTGATACTTCCTGTAGAGTATGATGGGGGGAGGTTGTTTGTGGGAGACTTACATGCTTTGCAAGGAAATGGTGAAATCTGTGGGATGGCTATGGAGTGTGGGGGAGATGTACTACTTGAAGTAAGGAAAAGTCCAGTAAGGGTGAAGTATCCTCTGATAAAAAATCCAGAGGGAACCTTGGTTGTTGGGTGGGGTGGGACTGTAGAGGAAGCGTCACAAAAGGCAGTGAGAAATACTATTGACTATTGCGTAAAGCAGAAAAAGTTGGATGTGGATGACTCTTACCTCTACCTTAGTGCTAATGCTGATTTAGTGTTTGGTAATTTTACCGGAAATGTCAAAACTTGTGCAGTCTTCCTCAGTGTCTAATTTTTAATTATTCTTTTTCTGATTTGATAAAAATTCTTTCGATTAATTTTAACTAATACTCAAACAATTCTACTTATGTCCTGTTAATGACGCAGGGAGGGGATATACATGAAACTGAAAATAGCATTACCTAAAGGAAGGCTTTTGGAAAGCACAAAAGAGCTTCTAGAGAAGTCCGGTATAACACTGGATGGATCAGACAGAAACTACAAGCCGTATTCAAACCATGAACAATTTGAGTTCTACATTATAAAGCCAAGGAACATACCAAAGATGGTAGAGGAAGGCCTGTTTGATGTGGGAATTGTGGGGATGGATTTGGTTGAAGATGAAGATGCCCAACTTAAGTCTATCATGAATTTGAAAACCATGCCAGTATATCTGGTTGTTGCAAGCGCATCCCAAACAGACTTAACGAAGTCAGGGTTGACGATAGCTTCTGAATATACAGGAATAACCAGAAAGTATTTTGAGAATTTGAGCCCTGGATTCAAGATTCTGAAAACCTATGGTTCTACTGAATGTTTTGTGCCTGAGTTTGCGCACATAATTGTCGACCATACGCAAACTGGTTCATCCTTGAAACAGAATGGATTGAAAGTTTTGGATGTAATTATGAAGTCTACGACAAATCTGTTTGCTAGAGAAAATCTTGATGAAGAAAAATTAAAGATTGTGGAAGAGCTTAAGAAAATGCTTTCAGAAGGTGTTGGGAAGATGGACTTCAGTTATCCTAATTTCCTGACTGAAGAGCAGATTAGGACAAACAACTTTTAGGAGGCAAAAAAATGATAATACCTTCAATTGATTTGATGGATGGAAAAGCTGTACAGCTAAAACAAGGGAAAGATAAAATTTTCGAAGAGAAGGATCTTAATAAATTAATTGAAAAGTTTAAACTTTTCCCAGAGACTAATATAATAGATCTTGATGCAGCCTTGGGTAATGGTGACAATAAAGAGCTTATCAAAGAACTCTGTAAAAGACTTCCTTCTAATGTGGGTGGGGGAATAAGGACTAAAGAGATTGCCTATGAGTATTTGAGGGCAGGCGCAAGGAACTTAATCATAGGAACATCAGCTACTAAGGAATTTTTGGAACAATTACCTATGCATAGATTAATTGTTGCTTTGGATGTAAAAAAAGGCAAAATTGCGGTGGAGGGTTGGAAGAAAACCATTGAAGGAAAACTTAAAGATAAATTTAAGGAACTGGAAAATTATTGTTCAGCTTTCCTTGTTACAAATATTGATGTAGAAGGCTTGAATAAGGGTACAGACCTAGAGTTCATAAAAAGATTGAAAGGCTTGACCAAAAATAGGGTTGTTGTGGCTGGTGGAATAGCTTCGTATGAAGAAATACAAAAGATTAATAGGTTAGGGTTTGATCAAGTTCTGGGGATGTCTGTATATTCTGGGAAAATTGATCTCAATGAAGCGCTCTTAACAACTTTGGATTTCTCAAAAGGCATGATCCCCACAATAGCTCAAGACAAGACTGGTAAAGTCCTGATGCTAGCATATAGCAACAAAGAGGCAGTGATGGAGACATTAAGGTCAGGGCTTGCCACCTACTTTAGCAGAAGTCGGAATGAATTATGGAAGAAAGGGCTTACTTCTGGTTATACGCAAGATGTTGATTCAGTGAGGTATGACTGTGATGCTGATACCTTAATTTATACAGTTGAGCAGAATGGGGTTGCGTGCCATACTGGAAGATATAGTTGCTTTGCTGATAAGGAATTTGACATGGAGTATCTCTTAAACTTCTTGAAAGACAGGATCAAAGTAGGAAATGAAAAGTCATACACTGTCAAGATTACTCAAAATATGGAAAAGTTACACAAGAAACTGATTGAAGAAGCTTTTGAGGTGACACAGGCACAAGACAAAAATGATATGGTTTGGGAAGTTGCTGACTTATTGTATTTTATTCTTGTCTACATGGCAAAGCAAGGATTAACAATACCAGAAATTGTGAATGAGTTATCTTTAAGACACAAGGGGAAGTTAATATGAAATACGAAGAAAATATGGGTGGGTGGCAGAAATCTGTGAGGGATGTTGGGTTAGACATAAGGTTTAACATAGAGGATAATAGGCTGGAGGGGTTGAGGGTGTTGGAAAATATGGGCTTGCCTACATATCCTGTACATACCTTAGACTTGCATCAAGTCTATAGTTATGACGATGAAATTAAGAACATGTTTTCTAAGTATGGTGGTTCAGTGGTTTTAAGGGCAATACCTCAAAGTAAGGATAAGCAAAGGTACACTTTGATTAATAAAACTTTAGAAGAGGTAGTTGTAACCTTAAAGGGTCATGGGTTGGGGAATTCTGATTATATTGTGACAGTCAATGAGTATGACCCTGCCAAGTATTGTGGAGTGATAATGTCAGACAATGATGGACTTATAATTGAGATGGTAGAGGAACCTAATCTAGAGAATCTTTGTCATGGGAAAGTCATCCCTTGCGGAGCTGATTTTAAAAAAGGATTTTATGGTTTTGGAAGGATGAACTTCTATAATGTGAAGGACGATGAGGAAAGGATCATATTGTGGGAAACTGTGAAAAGGATTTCTTCTGTCAGTCAAGAAGGCAACATACCTAACTTTGAACCTATGAAAGGATATTTTGAATTTGTCTACTCAAATAGGGATGGTGCTTTGAGGTTCATTGATTATAAGAAAACCTTTTAAGAAGGAAAGTGATTATGTATGGATATGGCACTATATTTCATAACTGGAAACCAAGGGAAACTTTCAGAGGCGCAAGCGATCATTGACAGAGTGAAGAGTATAGATTTTGACCTACCTGAGATACAGGAGTTGGATCCTCAAGAAGTCATTGCGGAGAAGTTGAGAGAGGCAAAGAAACAGAAAGATGGTGAATTCTTTATTGAGGATACATCGGTGTATTTTGAATGCTTAAACGGTTTTCCTGGCCCATTGATTAAGTGGATGTCAGAAGCTTTGGGCAACCAAGGAATCTATGAATTGGTTGCTAAGTATGATAACAATATGGCTTTAGCTAAAACTGTTATAGGATACATAGATGGAGAAGAGATAAAATTTTTCACAGGAGAGATGAAAGGAAAAATAGTTGAACCTCGAGGGGTTGGTGGGTTTGGTTGGGATCCTATTTTTGAACCTGAAGGTTTTAATAAAACTTTGGCGGAGATGACTCCTGAAGAAAAAAATAAGATAAGCATGAGAAAAGAAGCTTTGTTGAAACTTAAGAAATTTCTTGATGACAAATAGGTTTATTTTTCAAACTGTTTTATGAATTTTAATTCTTGTGAAATTTCTTCCCCAATATTTTCTAGTAGGACGCCTTCCATGATCTTTGGGACATTTATACCGCGTCTTAGTATTTTTGTAATAGCAACTTTGTTATCAGATTTATAGGTGGGGAAGTGTATCTCCGACTTTGTACATCCGCTTACATGCATATGTTTTAACCTATTACCCCATAAGGAAATCAATTCTTCAGCTAGCTTCATAGTTGAGTCATTTTCATAAACGTGTTGTAAGTCTAAAACAAATCCAAACCTGTATTTTTCCATGAATTCCTTGAAGTACTTTGGATTTTGTCCTATATTTTTTTGGGAGTCCATGTTCTCTAATAAGAAGGGGAGTTTGGTTTTATCTAAATAATCAAAATCCTTAATCGTATCAGGATGGAGAACTATACCTTTTATGGTAAATATGTTGCAGGCCTGTTTTAAGTTTCCAATAATCTTTTTTGTAGATTAATTTTTGCGGTATCCTCCTTTTTTCCATGGTGCGTGGATAGTTATCGTACTGAATTTTTTCAGAGTTTTAATGGTCTCTTCTGATGAACCGGTTTGCAATTCTTCTAGGTGTATTTCAATGGCTGTAGCACCTAAAGAATGGAATAATCTAATTTTTTCTAAGAAAGTCATCTTGGACTTATATAAACATCCTGTTGAAAATCCTATATCTGCCATGGCGTAACTATCAACCAATTGATCAATATAAAGGTTTTGAAAATCCTAGAAATGTTTGGGCAAGTTCTCTAACTTTTTAGCTAAACTTTTAGCTTTACATAGTTTTAATAGTTCTTCCCATTTTTTATCAGTGTGTTCTTGGACCTTATCTAGGATACTTTGGTTTTCAGGAATTAAAAGATGTTTGAATCTTCCTTGGAGTCTAAAGAAATCAGAGACGGGGATTGGTTTGGCTGGGTTATAGTTCAGCTTATACTTGCCATCTTCCACTTCATACAAGGGCCAAAAATTACTGTTGACAGCTCTCTTAGAAACTTCAATTGTCATGTTTGTTGCATGTTTCCAGTTTAATGTGCATGTGGATAAAACGTTAAGGAATGCTGGCCCTTTTGTTTCGAATGCTTTCTTTGCTTTTTTATATAAATCTGACCAATTGTGTACAGCGGCTTGCGCGACGTAAGGAATGTTATGGCTGACCATAATCTTAGTCAGGTCTTTCCTGAAAAGTTCTTTCCCCTTATGCACCTTTCCCACAGGAGTTGTAGAAGTTTTTGCACCGCAAGGTGTTGCACTAGATCTTTGGGCTCCTGTGTTTGCGTATTGCCCGTTATCGTAACAGACATAGACAATATCGTGCATACGTTCCATAGCCCCTGATATGGATTGTAATCCAATATCGTATGAATTTCCATTTAAAGATATTTTATTGTGCCGTTTAATTATAACTGTATGATTTTTATGTAACTGTGGACAATAAACCATGCCTTTGTATTTTTCTTCCCAAACTTGTTTATGTCCCTGTCTTTCATACAGGTTTCTTTTAGAATATATATGGTGGTGTAAGTGTTGTTTACTGATTCCGATTCTATAAATGCTACGGTCTTCTAAGTGCACATTACCAATATACCCAAATTTAAAGACCAGCTCTACAAAGTTGTTCATTAGTTTTTTAGATATAGTAATATATGTTAATTTAGGTTTATTTCTGTTTTTTTGAATACTAATTGACCCGTCCCCTTTCATTAATGTTTCATATATATATTTCAATAGGCTTTTATTTAAATCTAGGACCCAAGCAGGTATTCTCCTACCTTTAGAGTACTTCCCACACTCTTTTAATAATATGTCATAGATTTGTTTAGATTGAAAATCAATAGACCTATTGCATTCAAAAGCGCCAACCCCCATATTTTTTAGTAGATTTAATATCTCTTTTCTATTTTTTTTATTGCTTTGGTATATTCTTACTAAATACCCTGATTTGGACTTATACAATGTGCCTTCTGAAATAAACCATCCTAAAAATCTTAACCAATCTTTTATTTTAAATCTTGAGAAGACTTTTGCATTTGTTTTTCTTTTAAATTTGGGAAGAATGTAATGTTTTAACTTTTTCCCTTTCCATCTAAAACTTCTATTGAAGGGAGTCTTGTATCTTGTTAACAATTCACTAGCATTAATGAATTCATATTTGTTCTTAAATTTAATTGGAACATTGTGGTCTGGAGTGACAAGGAAATCTATATATCTAGTTTTTACTCTGATCATTTTTCCATCGACTTTGTATTTGAATATTTTTTCTATCTGTGTAAGTTCTAATTCATTGTTTTGAGGATTGACTGACCAGATTTTTTCTCCTACTTTCATATTTTTTATGGGAATAAAACCTCTTTCTGTAAATATCTCTGTATCTTCAGAGTAACATCCTCCATCTCCGCCGAAAGCTATAAACTTGATATTCTTTTTAATCTTCCCTTTCCTTTTCAAAGCTTTGTATGCTGATTCAACACCTGATAAAGTAGCTGCTGCATTTTCAAAAGTATTATGGATGTAAGGAACATTCCATGAAGTGTACGGGTATATTGTAGAAGTAACTTCAAGACACCCTGTAGCATTAGCGACAATCACTGGGTGTTTGCAGGCTTTCATAATTGTTCGTACAATTATCGGAAAGGCGCAGCCTGAACAGCTCCTGTGCCCTGAAACAAAATTATGTTTCATATCTGTGAATTCCTTGATGTTAACGACCATCCCTGCACCCCACATATCTTGTTTTTGTAATGTTGTTTTTTAATAACTCCTTGAATATAAGTTTAATATCCTCTTCAAATATGTCTCTTCCCCCAAGACCATAGATAATGCTCTGTAATTTAGGGCGTTTTTTACTTTCAAATAAAGCCGATTTTATTTCATTGAACAATGGTGGTTCAGCGCCGAAAGAAGCAGAACGGTCCATGACTGCTATACATTTAATATTTTCTAAAGCCTTAATTACAGTTCTATAAGGAAAAGGTCTAAAGAGCCTTAGCTTAAGCAATCCTACTTTCTTGCCCTCCTTCCTCAATTTATCCACTACTACTTTGGCAGCACCAGCAGTGGAACCAAGAACTACTATTGCAGCTTTCGCATCTTTTAATTTATACTTATCAAAGTAACCATACTTTCTTCCTGTAATCTTTGAAAGTTCTCTTCCTACTTTAAGGAATTCTTTTTTAGCATTTTTCATTGCTATAACTTGTTCATGTTTAGTTTCAAAATATGAATTCTGTAATTGTAAAGGGCCAAATGTTAAAGGATTAACTGTATCAAGTAATGCATACTTGGGCCTAACTCGTTGTACAAACAAACGGACAGCCTTATCATTCAATACATGGACTTTGGTGACACAATGTGTAGTAATAAAACCGTCTTGCATGACCATTGTTGGGAGCCTAACGTTTTGGCTTTCCGCTAGTTTCATGGCAAGTAAAGTATGATCATATGCCTCCTGAGGGTTTTCTGAATAAATTTGAATCCATGATAAGTCCCTTGCACCCATACTGTCAGAATGATCACAGTGGATGTTTATAGGGCCTGAGATTGCACGGTTGCCTATGCCCATAACAATGGGGAGCCTCATACTGGAAGCGACTGCAACAACTTCCCACATCAATGCCAAGCCTACAGATGATGTCGCGGTCATAGTTCTTGCTCCTGCTGCTGCTGCGCCTATGCACGCGCTCATTGCTGAGTGTTCTGATTCTACTCTTATAAGTTCAGTATTGACGATGCTGTCTGCAACGAACTCGGAGTATTTCTCTATCATAGGGGTTTGTGGGGTTATTGGATAAACAGCAACAACGTCAGGATCTAGTTGCCTCATTGCTTCAGAGAATGCATGGGCTCCTGTTAGTGCAATGTAATTTTTATTCATTGAACTCAGCCTCCGGTTTCATAGATAAGCATTTTACTGGACAAACCTGGGCACAAATGCCACAACCTTTACAATATTCTAAATTAGTCTCATTCCTTATACCTTTTTTTGAAGGGATTGAATCATCTGGACAGTAGACTACACAAAGCATACAGTTAATGCAACGTTTCTTGTCGTATATTGGTCTTGAAGAACGCCAAGTTCCAGTTTTGTAAGCTTTTGATGTTCCTGCTTTGATTAGGCCAGAAGGTAACCTCTTCTCCTTCATTGTTGTTTCACCCCGTCATAACCTGCTTTTACTGCCTTGAGATTTACACCGGTTCTTTCCGTACCTAACTTTTTCAAGAACAGTCTCTTGACTCTTGCTAATGTTGTGTTTAGATCTATAAATCCAGTGACCTTTACGGCAGCACCAAGGATGATGGTATTTATAAAACGTGGCATATCAAGACTTTCTGCAATCTTATGCGCGTCAATAGTGAGTATCTCTCCCTTGAATTTGAGTTTTGATCTAATTTCTTTTATACTTTTATTGGTATTGATTAGGACTGTGCCTCCTTTTGACATTCCTGATATTACATCTGTGCTATGAATTAACGTAGGGTCCATGACGATTACAACATCTGGGTTTGTGACAGAGGCATAGGATAAGATTGGCTTCTTAGATATTTTTATGAAAGTCATCATAGGCGCTCCAGTCTTTTCAGGACCGTACTGGGGAAATGCTTGGATTTCATATCCTGAGTCCATGGCAGATTCTGCTAATATTTCTGAAACACTTTTTGCACCTTGCCCAGCCCGAGCGTGCCATCTCATCTGGAATTTTTTTTGCATACTGTTTAGTTATATGGCTGGAATGTTTATAAAGTTAATGTCAGGTATATTTTTTCTTACGAAAAACTTATATTCTTAGTTCTTACTGTAAATTATAAAATGGGTGAAATGAGTATGTACGAGCAGGTGCAAGGTATCTGGTTATGCTATAGTGATTTTAAAGAATTTATTGAAGCTTGGGGAAATATTCATAAAGTTGATGGGTTGGAGAGGTGCTTCTTCTGTTCAGAATGGCGGGATGGTGAGCCGGTTATGTCTTCAGCTGAGGAAGGGTATATTCATAAGCAGGAAGGATTGCCGAGAATCTTAATACAGTTGGACTCATTGAAGCATAGGGTTTACGTCAAGTATGGGCCAGACAATTGGGATTTAGATGAGAACCCTATGTTGGATGTTGTGAGGAAATTGAGAGATGCAACTGATCCTGTTAAAGTAGTGAACTACAGGGGCGAAGAGATAATTTTAGAAGATGAATAGAGTACAGTGTATGTTATTAGGCATTGCTATTGGGGATGCTTTTGGGGCTGGCTATGAATTCTTAAAAGGTGGGAGGGAGAAGGTTAGAGAAGTTTTTGATGAAACAAAGTATAGGCAGCACCCTTCTAAGTCTTTTAGGCATAGGTTAGGATGTTATACAGATGATACGCAGATGTCTATTGCTGTTGCTGAACTTCTGCTTTCAAGTAAGGAATTTATACATTTTAACTTAGCTTATAAGTTTGTTGAATGCTATAAGAGGGATCCGGCTATAGGTTACGCTCAAGGGTTTCAGAAGTTTTTGGATTCAGTGAGTTCTGGATCAGAATTCTTGTCTGGAATAAAACCTAATTCTAATAAAAATGGGGCAGCAATGAGGGCTGTGCCTTTGGGTTTATTTAAGAATCCAGATGATGTTTTCAATAATGCTATGATTAATGCAGAGTTGACACACAACACTTTGGAAGGGCTAATGTCTTCTGTGACTATTGCTTTGGCATCGCATTATTTTGTTCATGATTTGGGTGAGCCTCCAGATCTATTGAATTTCATAATGCCTTATATCAATTGTCCATTTTCTAAGCAATTATCTTATTTTAAAGATGTCCAAAATATGGTGGGATTGGATATGCGGGTTTTGGTTGGTAAAAATCATGAAAACAAAGGTGTGCCTTGTGATGCAGTAAAAACTGCTGGGGCTGTCCTTTATATCTTGAATAATTATAGTGATAATCCTTGGCAAGCCTTGAAACAGTCGGTGTTGTTGGGTGGAGATACAGATAGTGTAGCGTCCATATCATTAGGTATTATAGCATCTAAATATGGTTTAGATAACTTGCCGCCATTTTTACTAGAAGATTTGACTAATGGGGAATATGGCAAGGATTATCTAAAAGAATTGGGCGGAAAATTACATGAGAAATTTTTCCCTACTCTTCGATAATTTTTATACATTCAACAGGACAGACATCGACTGCAGCTTGGTTACAACCTACTTCTTTTGGAGCAGACTGTTTAGGCTTTGCTTTATACCCAATAGGTGTTTCTACGATTTCCCAATTGTCAGGGCATTCAGCTGCGCAAGCGCCACAACCGATGCAAGCATCTTCATCTAGCTTAATCTTTATCGCCATCTTTTTTCCCCTCCAAAGCCTTGTTAATTTCTTTTATGAGCTTTTCAACATCTATTCCATGTGCTGTAGCTCCCTCTTCGATGCTTTCAAATGAAGCGGCTGCGCATCCTATGCAATGTAATCCATGCTTGAAGAATACTTCTACAACTTCTGGATGTTTGTGTACGACATCTCCGATATGCATGTCTTTAGTTATTTGGTCTTTTGCCATAGTATCTGAGTATCAAATTGAAGTTTAAAAGTGTTGTGGATGGGGTGTTTTTAGATATTCCTGGCCTCACAAACCCTGAAATGGGGCTTTGCTATTTCAACAAATTTTCTAATATCTTCAGGAAGAAATGGTTTAACTTCATTTAACTCTGAATTCATCAGTTCATTTTTATTCTCAAACTGCTGGATAAAGTACCTTTTAGAACCTTGAAGCCATTGACATATTCTAATTAAAACATTCTTATCAAATATCCCTGGTACAACAGTCGTGCGAAATTCGTAATCTATCTTGCTGCTCTTCAATATCTCAACACTCTCTTGAATTTTTTTAAGATCAATGTCTGATCCACAAGCTTCTTTGTATTTGTCTAAACAAGATTTGATATCCATGGCAACATAATCTACCAACCCTTTCTCAATAAGATTAATTAACATGTCTGGATTAGTGCCATTTGTATCTAGTTTAACTTTCAACCCCAGTGCTTTGATTTTTGTAAGGAAATTTGTCAAAGAAAGATAAAGGGTAGGTTCCCCTCCAGTTATACATATACCGTCAATGAATTGTTTGTTCCTGATAAGATGTTTCATAATCTCATTTTCATCAAATTTGGGAAGGGTACCAAGGACAAGTTCTGGGTTGTGGCAGAAAGGACAACGCATTGAACACCCTCCATAGAATATGGTTGACACAATATGGCCAGGGTAATCAACCAAAGATGTCTTTTGCAATCCTTGAATCATTTTTCATAGTCTTTAAAATGGTCTGTTTTGATAGCATGAGGGCTTTCGAGACTTCTTGCTAGGGTGTAAGCCTTTCTTTCCTTGAATTCTTCAGCTTTCCCGTTGTTCCAGCTGCTTATAGGCCTTAGGTAACCAACAACTCGGCTGTATACTTCTGTCGCAGTTTCACAACTAGGACAGGTCTCAATTCTTCCTTTCAGATAACCATGATCCTTACATACACTGAATGTTGGTGTTAAGGTGAAATATGGAAGGTGGAAGTTTGTTGCAATTCTTCTTACCATCTTTTTGACAGTCTCTATATTATCAATTCTTTCTCCTAGAAATCCGTGCATCACAGTGTTATGAATAAAAACAAACGTGTTTTTCCCGGCAAGGTAATTGTGGTTATTCTTTGTTGTCAAATCATAGAATTGATTATCTTGGACATTAACCTTTGAAGTTTTTTTAACCCTTACTACTGGGAGATGTCGCTTTTTCCTATTTGAAAAATTATGATTTATCTTTTGAGATCCATCCGCAATTTTTAAGTTGTTTTTTATCCTAGTTGCTTCATAAGCTGGTATTCTTAACCTAAAACCATTAACTTCGTTTTTTCTTTTTGTTAGTTTAGAAGCTACATTAATTAGAATTCCTCCTTGAGTACAAATTTCTAATATATCTTTCGCCAATTCTTGAGAAACAGTATAATATTCAATACTTCCATCTTTTTTACTGATGTACCCATCGCCATCGATTAATCCAGCTAAGAGAGAATTTAAATTGTTCTGTGTTATGTTTTTCTTAACTTCTGAGGGGATATTTATTCCATAAACTTTTTTTCCGTTCTTAAACCCATACTTAAAGAAGAAATCGATAACGCTTTTTTTATTGGTGGCTACTTCTCTTAACTTTTCACTTCTTTTATCGTTTTTACGAACTTGAACATCAACTTTAAAGAACTTTTTAAGAATTATTTTAACTTTTTTTAGTATCTCTTTATGTTCACTGAAAAAACGGAGGGTATACTTTACAAGATTGTTTCCGCTTCGATTGTCTTTATAAAGAGATAGGCATCCATCACTGATAAAAAATCCAATAAGCCACATCAGGTCTTCATCCAAGTGCTTTATTTTTTCTGTGAATAAATTAGTGCTGTTTTGCAGGATATAATCATTTTTCTTCAATTCATCTGCCCTTTTTTCTATCACTTTATATTTTGGAAAAGACTTATATTTTTTTCTACATCCAGGATAGTGTCTTAAATGACTAGCAAAAGCCTTTAGGTTCTTTATTTCTTTCTTACAGATAGGACAAATTGATTCAACTTGTGTTTTTTCTAAAACAAAAAATGGGTGCCAATCACTTGTAACTATATCTAATTTTCTTTCCGCGATAATCCTAATTTTGTTCTTTTTCTTCACATCAATAGCTATAGCATCGATGATTTCATCCCATTCACTTGTCCCTTTTTTGGCATTATAACTTAATGCTTTTATAGGCTTGAGGCTATCAAAATTTTTGACTATATATTCAATTTCCAATGCTCCTTTATTACTTAAGACTTTATTTCCTTTTTCAATACATCCACCAGTATATTTACATTGTAATGAATCCTGTAACCTTAAAGCTTCAAATATATCATCAGTGTAGTTGACTGGTAGGTGTGTTGAATTGGTGTAGTATGGTTCTCTGTCACCAGCAGTAATTATCTCTGGGTAGGTGCGACGGTCAAGTCTTGCTAATCTATATCCTGTGCCTTCGCCCGGAGTGGCTTCAAGATTGTATAGGCTATTAGTACTACTCTTCTCTTGGTATTCGCTCATGCGTTCTCTCATGAAGTCAAGGATGTCAAGCGCGAAATATCGGCCTTCTCTTTCAGCGATATTTACACCTAATAAATTCATACATGCTTCATTCATGCCGATTAAACCAATGGTGTTAAAGTGGTTGCCCCAATAAGAACCAGTGGCTTTCTTAACATCTTTCAAATAATGCTTACTGTAAGGATACAATCCAGCTTCTGTGAAACGTTCGACTGCTCGTTTTTTAATTTCTAAGCTAGTTCTTGCGATGTCCATCTGCTTTGCAAGCTGTTCCTTGAATTCTGAAGGGTTTCTGGAGAGGTAGGCTAGACGTGGCATGTTCATCGTTACTACGCCTGTCGAACCAGTAAGAGGGTTGGCACCGAAAAGTCCTCCTCCGCGTTTTCTTAATTCTCCATTAGAAAGCCTTAAACGACAACACATGCTTCTTACATCGTCTGGACTCATGTCAGAATTGATGAAATTACTGAAATACGGTATGCCATACTTGGCTGTCATTTCCCAGATGCCATCATAAACCTCGTTGTCCCAGTCTAAGTCTTTTGTGATGTTGTAGGTGGGGATGGGGAAAGTAAAGAGACGACCCTTTGCATCACCTTGGATCATCACTTCAGCAAACGCCTTGTTTAACATATCCGCTTCTGTTTGAAAATCTCCGTAAGTGTCTTTCTGAAGTTCACCACCGAAGATGACTGGTTGGTGTTTTAGTATACTTGGAATCTTCATGTCCATAGTGATATTTGTGAATGGGCAGTTTCCTGTGATGAAGACCTTCCCGTTCCTTTTTGCAATGACTGTTTCGTTGTCAGTTGTAGGGCACCAGATAATCCCGTTGTATTTCACTTTTTTAACTTTATTGATATAAGTGTTTGTGTGTCTTATAACTCTTAAAATGTAAATTATTTTTTTACCAAGAGTGGGTGCTCTTTTTAGAACTGTGAAGCCGTATCCAGAGTTCACTATGGTCTGTTGGAGTTGATTTAAGAGTTTTTTATCTGCAACAGCGATTTTAGATTCTTGAGTCCCATCACCTTTGATATAAGTCTCTAAAAATAATCTTGATTGTTTTTGACTCATTTCTAAGAGGTTTTTGGGAATAAATTTTATAGAGTCACGAGTCCCAAACCATTTGTGAATCTTTTTTGAGCTTCCCGCATTAAGCCTGAAACGATTAACAGGTTGACCTAAACCAATTGATTCACTTTCACTATATTCTAACTTGAAATGTTTAAGAAGCTTTTTTATCTCATTGTAATTTGTTCGATTTTTTATTTTGGATTGGTAAATAGTAATCCTGTAAGCAACTCGGTGGGTAATTTTTCTTTCAATTGTACCTTCAGAGATAATCCAAGCTAGTAATTTTATTTGTTCATTAGAAACCTTCACATCTTTATCCACATTCTTCCCTGCAATAGGGATGATAAAAGGAGATTTAAGCTTAGATGTCTTTTCTATACTCTCTAAGATATAATTGTCTGTATTGAATTTTTTCCTTATAATTCTATGTTCAGGAGATATGAGCTGGTCTTGGATTCTATTCTTGAGGTTGTACATAATGCCTGAATATTTTTTCTTGAACATGTTCTTAACTTTCTTTGTTTCGAGAGTTTTATTTTTTAAGTTGAATGTTTTTATCTTATCTCCTTTCTTTACTTGTGAATATTTTTTCCATCCGTCAGGTGTTAAAATTTCTGTATCTTCCGATAAACATTGAAATCCCACCCTTGTTGGGACGTTCATGTTGAATAGAAACTCTTGCATTGCTTGCTTGATTTCTCCATATTCTAGCTTATCATAATGTATTAAAGGCGCGAGATACGAATCAAAACTTGAAAAAGCGTTAGCCCCTGCTACCTCGCCTTGGGTTGTATACAGGAAATTTGTAACTTGCCCTAATGCTGCTCGAAAATGCTTTGGGGCTTTGCTTTCAATCTTTCCGGGGACACCACCAAACCCTTTCATCAATAAATCTTTCAGGTCCCAACCACAACAGTAAGCAGAAACCAATTGTAGATCATGTATATGGAGGTCTCCTTGCAAGTGCGCTCTTCGAACTTCCGGAGGATAGATCTTATGAAGCCAATAGTTTGAACTGACTATAGAAGAGATATGGTTGTTTAGCCCTTGCAATGAAAAGCTCATGTTGCTATTTTCCTTGATTCTCCAATCTAAATGGTTGAGATAACCGTCCATTATATCATTAGAGTTGATGAAATTCTTCAGGTCACGCATACGCTTGTGTTGTTCTCTGTATAAAATGTAACGCTTGGCTGTTTTTGCATGCCCTCTTTCTACAAGAATCTTCTCAACACCATCCTGCACATCCTCGACAGACGGCATTCGTGCGTCGCTGAAGCCACGCTCTTCCAATAGTTCCACGACCTCTTTTGCAAGTAGTTTGGCTCTTTCTTTATCCTGCCCACCAACAGCTTTAGCTGCATTGAATATTGCGTTTGAGATTTTGTCTTCATTAAACAGTGCAATATTACCATTGCGTTTCTTTATTTGAGTTATCTTGCAGACCATTTTAATTACCTCTTTTTTAAGGAACTAACTTAATTTTCCTTGGTTCTTTTAAAGCTTATTTGTACTCTAAAATAATGTTCTTAGCATCTACTATTTTTTTAATAAATTCTTTAATTCTTCCTGAAATGAAGTGATATCTTCAAAGGAACGATATACAGATGCGAACCTTATATATGCTACTTTATCTAGGTTCTTTAGCTGTTTCATCACCAGTTCTCCTAACTTTTCACTTTTCACTTCCGAACCTTTGTAGGTCATGAGCTTTGCTTCAATCTCATCAATTACCTTATCTATCTGCTCTATACCTATGGGACGTTTTTCACAGGCTTTCAATAGCCCCTTCTTAAGCTTTTGCCTATCGAACTGTTCCCTTCTTCCATCTTTTTTTACTATTAATAGATTAGATGTCTCAACCCTTTCGTAAGTAGTAAAGCGCCTTTTGCACTTTAGGCACTCTCTCCTTCTCCTTGTTGCTTGGTACTTTTCAGTTTCTCTCTTGTCTAGTACTTTAGATTCTTTGAATTTACAATAAGGACACTTCATTTTTGATTAAACACAAGATGTTGTATGTCACCTCTCTTTTAATGTACTAGATGTGGCCTTTTTCATTTATAAAGATTTATATGGTTTAGATTGTACTATTCTTGTTTTATGAATGTTTATAGTAAGATTTTTAATTCTAAAGACTTTTTATTTTTCATAATGGATGATGTTATTGAGATTGAGAAGAAAGAATTGTTAAGATTGAAGGAAATTGTTAGGAAGCTCAAAAGCAAAAAACAAGCTGTTCTAGAATTGATATATCCTACCATTCGAAAGAGGAATAGGTCATCTAAAGTTATAGTGTTCAGTGGATCTTTTAATCCTTTTCATTATGGGCATAAAGATTTGATCAAGAAAGCTGTTGAGACTATGGGGGCAAGTGAAGCTTTGGTCTTTGTTACTTTGAACCATTCTGAAGGGAAAAAATTTGAGAGGGCTAGTTTTGAAGAGAGGTTGTTGATGCTGAAGATGCTACAGTTAGAGATGCCTTATTTGAGTGTGGGGTTGAGCAATGACGGGTTTTATAGGAACATTTTTCCTAAGTTCAAGATGTTCCATCCGGGTAAGAAGAAAGAGTATATACATCTTTGCGGAACAGATGTGTTTTTGGGAGCGATAGATAGAAATAAGGATGGGTTTTATCCTGTTGTGTTTAGGTTGAAATGGATGGTTGTGCAGAGGGGAGAGGAAAAGTTTGAAGATTTGAAATTGCCTATATCTTTTGAGATGTATAGGAAGAATGTTAAAGGGATTAAATTAGAAAGCGAGTTCAGGTTTGTGTCTTCCACAGTGTTAAGGAAAATGATTAAGGATAGGCATGTTGGTGTTTTGGATTTTATGTCTTCAGAACATTTGGATTTCATTGAGAGGCATGGGATTAAGTATTGAGGTTCTTACTTTAACCTTGGCTTCCAAACAACTTTTCTGTATTTGGGTTCGACTTTAACTCCTCCGACAGTGAAGTTCCCATCATACACTAGTCTAGGTATTTCAGTATCAAGATAGTCTTTTCCAGACATATTTCTCCACCAATTGAACCTCATGTCGATGGTTGGAAGGTTGGCTCCTGGAGCTGCCTGAATGATTACATACTCATGATTGACACCTGTAGTTGGTGGTGAGCCAAAAGGTTCCGGGGGCCATTGGGGATCTTCGTCTATATAGAACTCATTGAACCATGCTGTGAACTTTGGGTAATGCTTTGGTCCATTGAACAGTTCGAAAGCCATGCCGCTAGGGACCCAGTAAGAACCGGGTTGGCCTGCTTTTGAAAACTGTCCTTTAATACGGCCCCAGGGCATATAGAACTTGTTGCCCATTACTATTGCTTCTACACCGTAGAGGAACCTTAAAGCATAACCATGATTTATATCGTCAAATGTATTGAACATTATAAATAAGTTTTTGGCACAAGTCGTCCTGATATATGATCCATAGTTCAAGAAACTTTCCTTGTCATCTTTTGCAGATCTAGTCATGCCAAAACAATTCCCCATGATTAAGATGTTCCTGTGGGGCTTCTGAGGATTCCACCATCCATTGATCAATATTCCATTACCTTCACCTGAATAATAGCTATCTCCAACACCTATGAATATCTGGTTGTTGATAAATGCAAGATTTTCTTGGCCTTGGGACTTGAAATAGCTTCCTTTGACTTTATCATGAACTAGTTCCTGTTTAAGTTCAACATGGATGCCTGTGCTAGCGCCCCATATGTTACAGTTCTGCACAATAGTTCCGCTTGAGTCATAGCTTAATTCGATTGCTGCCCTTATGTTGTGATGATGCCATTTGTGGTGGGGTCGAACAGAAATAGTATGAAAGTCACAGTCTAGTTTGGCTCCATTTTTAATAGTCAATATTGGGGTGGTCGTGTTCCAATCGCAATTTTCTAGGCTATCTGTATGATCGAGTTTCCGATCTTTTGTTAGTATATCTCCACAGGAGCAAGGAGTAGTTCCTCCACATTCGTTTTGTTGTGTTAGTAACTCTGTAGTATTTTCTAGCCCTAACTGCTCTTCACCGCAGCCCATTGCTAATGCTGGTAAGAATGTTAGGCAAGCTCCTGCTAAAATGTTTTTTTAATCTTTTAAAGAATGAAGGTTTGCTTTCTGTAACTTTTCTTTCTAAACACATATTTGGTGTGAATTAATTGAATTATATAACCTTTACGGAGGTTTTGGGTACTTTAAGGGCTATTAAGATAATTATTTAAACTACTATAGATATAATTGAGAATATGGAAAAAAGAGGACAGGTTACATTATTTATTATTCTTGGATTGGTGATTTTAGCAGTTGTAGGTATTGCATATTATCTTATAGCACAAACGGGTGTAATACACAGTTTGCAAGAAAAATATGAAACTCAATCTTTATCTAGTGAAGCAAAAAATACTGCTTCAGTCTTTAAGTCTTGTTTAAAAAGAATTGGTGAAGAAGGTATCCTTTATGTATCTGCTAGGGGAGGGTATTATACAGCCCCTTCAAATTCTATTAGGTATGGTAGCGGCTTTGTCCCATTATATTATGATCAAGGAATTGAAACAATGCCCAAACTTTCTACAATAGGGACAAATATAGGTAAATATATTGAAAATCATATTGATAAGTGTATATTTCTCCTTAACACAAACAAACTAAAAATTACAAAATCAAACAAAGTTGAAGTTGAAGTTCAATTTAAGGGTAATATTGTTGAATTTTATTTAAACATGCCAATTAAGATTCAAGCCAGTAATTTTGAAAGTAAAGTGTCCATATTTAAAGCAAATACGAAATCTGATCTTAATCAAGCCTATACTAATTCTATAAAAATATACAAGGAACAAAATGTTTCTAGCCTTAACACTAATTTAGTTAATCTGGGTGTTTTTGCGTTGAATAATGATATAAAGTTTAATGTAGCGCTAATAGATAGTGCTATAGTATTTATTACGACATACAACAAAACACAACATCTAAATTCAGATTTGAAATTTAATTTTGGTATAAGAAAAAGTGTTAAAATAAACTCAACAGAGTATGTTGTGACTAATTTTATCAGTGAGAAGAATTTATTATTTGGTGAAGGAAAAACTACTTCAACTGAAAACGCCCAAGCTATAGTTTCAATTGAAGATGTAGAAAAATCTAATAATCTCACTTTTGATGAAGAAATTATTAATGATTTAGAATTTTATAAGGGCTTTGGTGATAAAAAATGAATTGGCGTTTATTAACTACCATATTATTTTCACTTTTGATATTAAGCTCATTAGTGTGTGCCCAAAAAGAATCTCAAAAAACAATTCAATCGGGTACTAGGGTGGTTAAATACAAAGAAATTACATTCCAAGAAATTGGAATTGTTTCAAAAACTAAACGGCCAAAAGAGTTCACAGAAGCATTAAACAAAGTTTATACTGGTGGTAGGTTGGATCCAGGGAATGTTTTAGGTATAAAGTCTAGTACCTCTAGAAACTATATTGGTGCAATAACTCATGGTGAGATATTAACATTGCCTGCAACTTCTAAATCTTCAAAAGGTGCAAATATACAAAAATATCATAATAAATTAGCGCAATTTGAATATTTTCCAAGTAAAGCTGTTATGTTGGCAAGTGAAATTTGGATAAGAAAATATAAAGTTAAAAAAGGTAACAAGGACATTGATTTGCTAAAAGTCATGCTTGGTGCAAAAACCATATTTGAACAAGATGGAATTAGGATAAAGTGTTTATACACAAATAAGCCTTGTATGACATTCAACGTTTTTGAATATCCTGATGGCAAAAAAGAATCTTATTTGGATATTTATAAACATGCTGACATAATCAAAATTTCTGACAGGAAGGAAGATGAAATTAAGGTGGCTGGAGGAAAGTTGTTTGGTTTAAAATTATTAAAATTTAAAAATGGTATTAAGTTTATAGCCCAACCTCGGAAGAGAACTTATATTGGTTCCTTAAGACTAAGTGGAGGTAGTCCTTTTTTATACGAAACCAATTCTAAAAATACAAATGTTACTGCAAAGAATTTACAAATAAAATCATTTAAGGATGGAACTGTGTTTAAAGTTCAACCTGGACGCAACAATCACATTATGTTTTACATCGGTGAAAATCGTATGAGAGTAAATTCTGGTACTGTAGCAGTGCATACAAAGTTAAGGACTTATTCTAAATGTAAAAGGGCAAATAAGAATTGTATTAATCTAAATAGACTATATCATGAATATAATTTTCATTTAATTGATAATACTAATTTTCCCGAGATTGTAATAATCGGCCACAATAATGTTAGAAGAACAATTAATATTGATAAAATTGATGGTTTGGGGAGTGTTTCAGTTATTAAACCTCAAGGCAAATTACTTTTTTTTAATGGAGAAGTTAACATTGTAGGTAGTAGAAAACCTTGGCATTATTATCAATCATCTTTTAAAATGGATATTTTAAGAAAAGGTAAAAAACACAAATTGCATTGTCTTCTTTCAGCAAAAGAATGTATATTAGATGGAAGAGCCGTTTTAAAGGATCAGAGTATAAACATTTGTAATTCTGAAAGTGACTGTAACACAGGAGAAAAGTGTTTTAAAAGTATTTGTATCGAATATAATGGTTTAGGATGTAAGGCTTATAAAAATGAAGGCCCATCTTCTAAAACTCTTGATTTATTTGTAATTGGAGAACTTAAGTTTGCAGGTTATGATTATTTAAAATCCCAGATTAAAGCATATTTAG
The DNA here is from genome assembly GCA_964621125.1 of Candidatus Woesearchaeota archaeon. Classification (GTDB taxonomy): domain Archaea; phylum Nanobdellota; class Nanobdellia; order SCGC-AAA011-G17; family GW2011-AR17; genus CAZUKZ01. The sequence continues at coordinate 1,898 of CAZUKZ010000010.1, read as the reverse complement.
AGGAAGCATTAAAATTACCTCCATTTTCTCATTTTAAATATAACATTTATATGTTTGGGTTAAAAAATCCAATTTCACAAAGGGATAACAAACGTGGCCCCTCAATCAAAGTAATTAATAAAATTAAAATGAAATATTGTAACTTTGCTGATCAAACTATTTTGATATCCAGTAGCCATTTTAGAAGTAACGCACGTTTTGATTTGGTTAGATATTCTATAAGTACTCCAATGGCTATGGCTCATGAATTAGGACATTCAATAGGAGATTTGGCAGATGAATATCGAGATGATCCTAAAGATAAGTCTACATGGTCTACAGGAGTAAATTGTGTTACCACTGCAAAAAAAGCTAAAACTAATTTTGGTACAACTGAGTTTAGGGGGTGTGGGGGAGACTGTGAAAAAGGTACTTGCGGAGGGTATTATCGGCCTTCTAAGGAGTCTATAATGCGAGACCACACTATTTCTCAGAAGTTTAATGCGATAAGTATTAGAAGTTTAAATAACAATTTAAGGAAGTATGCTGCATGAAATATTTAAAGATTATCCTAATGTTAACTTTTACAATCTTGGGAATGGCTTCGGTTTCAGCTGTACATTACAATATTGACTTGGAGTACTCTCCTAATGATAATTCCTTTTCATTAGAAACAATTAATTTAGTCGGTACTGGCCCAGATAATAAAATACAACACCCAGGATTCACAACAAATCTTATTGCCTTTAATTCTTCAATAATCTATAAACTTAATTTTTCAGTTACTACTTACCATGTACCTATAGAAAAAACCTCAATCACATTAAGCTTCCCTTACTTTAACTACGCGAAAGAACTTCATATCTATAACTCTCAGGGGAGACTAGTATTTACTATAGACTTAGCATCTTACGCAACATGTAACCAAAACTTATTCTGCGAGATAAATGAAAATAATGAAACGTGTCCTGAAGATTGTGTTAAAGAAAACATAATCAAAAACTTGAAAACAAAGTCTATAGAAACAGTGGACGAAAGTATAATAAACAAAACAGAAAAATTTCCTGAAGGTATTAGGGATAAAAAAAAGAGTTATAATTTATTAATCTTCATAACTATAATGATCTTGATACTTGGGATTTTAGGTTACTTGTTTTTTAAATTAAAGTGTAAACGTCAAAAACCCTGAATATATCAACCCTTATAGGAATAATCCATAAATTAATTCCCTAGAACTCTTTTTGTTGTGTTGTTAATTTCTACATCAAAAATTACAAAAAAACGCAAAAGGTGTGGACTTATAAAAACTGGGTAAAAGCAAATGGAAAAAAACTAACAAGGAGTTGAAGGGATACAAAACATTTATATACTTCTCTGTATATACTCTTTGTATACACTAAAAATGAACGATATATATGAGACTACAATACTCTGCAATGAGTGCAAGAAGCCAACAGAGAAAGTTATAATCGTCAAAAAGGGATTTAAATTAAGGGGCTGGAAGTGTGAACATTGCAAAAAGCATTGGACTCATCCTAAAGATTTAGAAGAATACCACCATTTTCAGGAAATCAAAAGGAGGGATTTTCAGGTTAAGCTAAGGCAAGTAGGGAACAGTTGGACTGTTAGCATACCTAAAGAAATCATAAGATTTGAGGAAATTACTAAAACAGAAGTAATAAATATGGCGATGGAAGAGCCAGGGAAACTTAGCATAATATTCAAGAAAATAAGAAAGATTTATTAATGAAATATTAAACGGGGGAATTGATATGACTGATATGAAATTGAAGGTAATGGAAGCTTTACAAGAGGAAGCTTACAAAGGAATTGTCAGAATAGATTCAGAGACTATGAGGCAGATTGGAGTGAGGACTGGGGAGATTATTGAAATTGAAGGTTCTAGAAAGACTGTTGGA
>CAZUKZ010000009.1:0-30473 GCA_964621125.1 Candidatus Woesearchaeota archaeon | reverse complement strand
AACATGAAACATACGTCCACTTCAGGTATTTCTTTTGCTACAGTAAGGTTCATCTGGAAAGACAAACCCTTCACCCCTACCTTCCCAAAATATCTCTGGATAAAGTTAGAATCTTCTTCTGTCAATTCAGAAGCAAAATAGCTCAACTCCTTCAACCCCATAAAAGGTATAGACAAAGGATTAAGCCCACACCCTAAGTCCAATATAGACCCAGGTTTCCCGGTTATTTCAAATATTTTTTCATATACATCCTTATAGAAAGGTAGTCTCTCTTTCGTAGATTTGTGCAAAGATAGTATTTTCTCATGGCCTTCAATATCCTTCAATCCCTCCAACTCTTCAAGCAACCTCTCTCTCTTATTAAACTTCTCCTGTTTAAAGACACCATATACTTCCCTTAATACCTTCCGAACATCTTTGACAATTTGCTTATATTCTTTACTTTTCTCGGAAGTTATACTACCAAGTTTTTTTGAATTGTGCAATAAATAAGAATCAAGCAAGTTCCTGACAAAATTATCAGATAGGCTTTTCAGCTCTTTTTTGTTTTTGATATCAGATATAAGTTGCGTAATCATTCTTCCATTAGGTGACGATTGAGTTCCCTTCTTTTCTTTTCAAGCCATTTATAAACATTTCCGTGAGGTGAACCAGAAAGCAGCATCTCTATCGCCCTCCTGGCCATAGCAACCCACTCCATCTTCCCTATGAAAGCTATAGTCTTACCGTACACAGAAATGTAAGATTCTGTTAACCCCTCAATCATAGACCTAGCCTTTCCCTCATGTCCTATGACTCTCCCTTTCAATCTCTCCATCTTCCTTCTTGACTTTCCTGCAAAATCCTGTATATTCAATAGTTCAAAAGTATAATCTTCATTGAAAAGGAGCATGGCCTTTTCAGGGGAAAAGCCCCGACCTATAGCTTTTATTAAATCTAAGGTTTCATACAAAACTAAGGAATCTTCACCTACTAGAACGACATCCCCAGTCTCAGAATCTACCTCAAGCTCAATCCCTAATTTACTCTCTATCTTCTTCTTTACTTCTCCCTTTGTGCCTATAAGCACAGCTACCCTTTCCTTAGGAATCTTTATTTCCTGTCTGAATTTTTCTAAGTTCATCTTCAAATTTAAGGTCTAACCCCAATTTATTGAAAAAGGTACAAGTGACTTTAAGGTCCCTCTCAAGTAACCTTTTTACGCCAGGATACTTCAAGTCAACAGCATGTGAAAAGTCTATCAGCATGGGCTTCCCATCATCATTTAGTATATTGTACGATGAAAGGTCTGCATGCACCAATTTCGCTTGCTGGTACAGTTTTTTGACATCACTTATAAGTCTTTCGTAAAAGTCTTCAGGGTTATCCGGGGGATGATAATGGATAAGTTTTGCGGGTTCCTTCTTCCCTATAAACTCCATAACCAACACATTTCTATTGACTATCAAAGGCATAGGCGTCCTAACCCCAGCCTCCCTCGCCCGCAAAAGGTTCCTAAACTCCTTTTTAGCCCAATCACTTATTACATTGAGCTTCTGCTTTTTCATCCCGATAAATCTAGAATCCGCAGCCATATAATCATACATTTTCTTGAAATTAGCAGATATCCTATAGACTTTCACAGCCACCAACCCATCCCCCTTTGTGGCAGAAAATACATTCGCTTCCTTTCCTATTGAAATAGGACTTTTGAGATTGTCAAAATAGCCTTGGCTAGCCAACTTGAAAAGAATCCTTAACGTAGATTCGTCAAAGACGTTTTCATATGCTTTAAACCTATCCCTACCAGTAAGCTTCTTATATTTTTTATATTCTGTCTTCTTCATCCAAGGATAATGTTCTCGTATTGTTTTATAAGGTTTTGGGCCAACTTTCTAAATTTATAATAAACATATACTAATTCCATTGTTGCAAAAAAATAAAAGAATCAAAAAATTTCATTCTTGTAAATAGTCAACTGTAATTACTCTTTCCACTCTTCATGTCCCCCAAAGATCCTACGGGTAGCATTAGTAATTTGCCCCACGCGGGTAGGATTATCCAACGAATCAATTCTAGCACGAATGGCAGCTCCACAAGATGGCACACTAATACCTAACTCTTGTGCAATTATAACTAATTGTTCCATTTCACTTATAGTTTGGCCTATTACTGAGCCCGACACACCCGCAAGTGTTTCATCGCTTGCTAAGGCCTTTCGTGCATCTCCCACTAATCGTGATTGAATAATGCTTCCTTTATTCCATATATCACAAACATCTGTTGATCCTATACCTAGACCTTTTTGTTCAGATAAAGCGCTTATAGTTGCAAGTCCTTCTGCTAAAGCTTGAAGATAACCGTATTCAACAAGATTATGAAATCCTTTTACAAGATGTCCAGCCCCATTTCTACCAAGATAACTATATGACCCATTTTGTGCGAGAGCAGCAAAAACATGTTCTACCCGTTCATAAACCTCCCTCTCACCACCTATCATTAAACACGCACCATTTCTTGCTCCATCCACACCACCACTAATTCCTACATCTAATAAATAAATTCCATTTTTCTTTAACATTCTTGCACGACGTTGTGAATCCTCAAAAAAAGAATTTCCCGAATCTGCAACAATATCATTAGGCGATAAATGAGGTGTAAGATTGGATATTACTTCTTCAGTAATGTCCCCAGCAGGAACAGATAATATAATAAATCTAGGACTCTTCATTTCTTTTACTAAGTCTTCAATAGAACCTTTTCCAACCGCCCCATAGTCTGATATTTGTGAAATCGGTTCGGATGAAGTATCAGTAGCAACAACCCTATATTCATGATCCACTAAACGCTCTGCGATTCGATAACCCATTTTACCTAGACCTATTAATCCAATATCTTTTGCCATTTTTTCCTCCTTTAAGTAATGTAACTCAGGACATAAAACTGTAAAAAAGTTATATAAATATTCACCATCCAAACTAAAGATCACCGTTATAGGTTAGAAATCAAGATTTTTAGTCAAATATTATACTTTGCAGAGTCTCTATGTTCATCAGGTCTCAGGTTAAAACAAAGTTTTTTGAAAAACCATTATATTTATATAATTAAGATATTATTCCTATGCTTATGATGAGGTCAATTCCAGAAATTTTGTATAATTTAATAAAAAAATATAGAATAAACTTTGTAAAAAGGCAGCTGGATCCTAAAAGTAAAAGTTTATTAGACATAGGTTGTCAAGATTTATCTCTCTATAATAAAATAAAAAGTAAATATGATGTGACCCTGGCTGATATTGAACCTAAAAGCCAACTAGTTAAGAAAGAAGATATTCAAAATTTAAGTTTCGAAGAGAAATCTTTTGATATTGTGTTATGCCAGGAAGTGTTAGAACACACACCAAATCCGATTAGGGCTATTTATGAGCTAAAAAGGGTTGCCAAAGAACAACTAGTCATTACAGTTCCTTACGAGCCATTCTTTACATTATTTCGATTCCTTTTTTGGGAAAAGGAGCATTTATGGGCCATTACCCCAAAATTATTAAAAATTTACCTGGGAAAACCGAAGTACGAAAACAAGTTTTTCTTTAAAAGATATTACATTGGAGTTTGGAAAATTAGGTAGGCTTACCTCAAAGTATTCCACATAGAGAACATTTATTTACATTTTAACAAATTCTGATTTGATCTGCCTTAAGGATAATAAAGACTTTATCTTTATGATACCTTTCTTAGATATCACATTCTTCACAAGTTCATAGTACTCATCCTGGTTTTTTGTTCGCACTTTGATTATTATCTCACACTCCCCAGTACAGATATCTACGCTTTCTATGGATGGATGTTTCGCCAATTCTTTTGCAATCTTTTCAGGATCCCCGTATTCATTTGGTGAAAGATTAAGAAGCACAAAAGAACAGAATGCCTGGTTTATCTTTTTATAGTCAAACACAGCCTTGTAAGCCTTGACTGCTCCATTTTTTTCAAGTTTTTTTATGTTGTAATGTATAGTCGTAGAAGGCTGTTTAAGGTATTTGGCTATTCTCGCTATCTGGGGTGTACAATACCCTTGTTTGAATAGATTAATAAGATTCTGAGTTATATCTTTCATAAAATTGAAGATTATTCAATTATTTATAAGTTTTTTGATTAAAAATTGAATAATCTTCAAAAAGATTTAAATAGGACACCTTCACCCGTAATATAAGAGTAATTAAAATGAAATTCAAGGCTAAGGTGCAAAAAAGCGCTGATTGCGCGTATCAGGAAAATTTCTGTTAGTAAGTTTGGAAACCTTAAACTTGAAATACCGGTTCTTAGTATAGGCTCTGGATCTCCACAGGTAGGAGTTGTATGTGGAATGCATGGAGATGAAGAAACACCTTTCATCATTGCGTCAAGATTAAAAGATTTCAAATTGGATAAGGGAAGCTTGCACATATTCTTAGGAGTCAACCCCCTTGCAAGACTGCATAAGAAAAGGTTTATTGATAAAGATCTCAACAGAAGTTTCCCGGGAAAAGAAGATGGAAAACTTGAGGAGAGAATTGCCTTTAAGTTGCTTAAAGAATTAGAGAATCTAGACTTGGTAATTGACATCCACTGTTTTGATATGGAAACACCTTTACTCGCCATACAATTTGAGAAAGAAGATAACCTTGTAAAGTGCTTCAATCCAAAACAAGTATGGATGTTAAATAATCTTGATAAATTCTCTTCTGCCCTAGGCCCACAATTAAAGAAAAAAGGCGTAAGGAATTTTGCAATAGAGCTTGACAGCATAGAACATTTTGATAATGAAAATAGAGTCATAGAAGGAATCAATAATGTGTTCAGAAAATTAGGGATGATAAGTGAGAAGGTAATAATTAACAAGCCACCTATGAAATTCATAAGAAAAGCAGTTTCTGCAGACATTTCAGGAATATTCATACCATCTCGAAGGCCACTTGGAGAGATAAAGAAAAATGATGTGGTGGGAGAAATTGTGTCTCAAGAAAACTTGGAATTCAAGAAAGTGCTTTGCCCAGAAGATGGCATCTTGATGCAAGTAAGAAGAAAAACTCATGTTAAAATTGGTGATGATGTATTTGCAATAGGGAGGATAAAATGAACCCAGATGAAAGAATGAGAAAAGAGTTCTTCAAAAGAACTCAACAGGTTATGGCAGAGACAAAAGATGATCTGCAAGAGATTCCTAAAGTAGGGCTGGAAGTAGAATTGGTAGTGACTGATAGTCATGGAAACCCTACAAAGCCCGGAAGTCTAACAGAGTTAGAATTTGTAGACGAAGAGCTTGGTGCAAACCAAATTGAGATGAGAACGGACCCAATACAATTGACATGTCTTGCAGATTTAGAAAGGGAGTTAAAAGAAAAGGAAAGAAGGATAGTAGAAGCTAAAGGAAATTTAGAGCTTATCCGAATAGGAGCAATACCCAATCTAAAAATAGCAGATATAGAAGTCGCGCCAAAAGAGAAATATCTCATAGTACCAACATTCCACGATGACAACAGAAGGAGATTAGGTACTAATGTTGGTGGGACAAATTTTAATAGGGCTAAATGCATATCATTGTTCAGTTCAACACAGTTCAACATCCAGGCAGATGGATTAGAGGATGCTGTGGATAAGATGAATAGGAGCTTTATGATCTCTCCGTTTTTGGTTGCTGTAAGTGGAAATGCAAGAGTAGTTGAGGGAAGAGATACTGGAATAAATGATATCAGAATGCTTGCTTGGGAAGCTAGTCATGATACAAGGACTGCAAAGGATATCGAGCAAGGGCGAGAGACAAGGATTGGTACACCTCAGAGATATTTTAGTTCGATTGAAGACTACTTCAACAGGTGCGGCAGCCATCCTTTTATCTTAGACATTCCTGAAGCGGCGTTTGAGGTAGGCATAGGATTGAATTGGCTTGATACTAGGATTAAGTTCATAGATGGAAAACCTGTAGTAGAATACAGGGCAATGTCTACTCAGCCTACAGCAAAGGAAGATGTTGCTATGGCTGCCTTCTATATAGGAAGGCTGACATTCAGCCAAAAAGTGAACGAGCCTTTAGAAGATATGCAGACAGTACATGTCAAAAGAGATCTAGCTATGAGGTGGGGGCTGGAATGGAGCTTTGGGGGTTGCGGCAAGGCAGACGCAAATTGGATAGTAAACGAAGAGCTTAATAAAGCTGAATTTGGCTTAGAGATGTTAGGATACGATAGAAAAGAAATTACAGAATATACAGACCTCATAAGGGAAAGGCTCACAAACAGACAAACGCCGGCAGACAAATTTGCGGAAAGGGCAAGAAACAACATTGAAAGAGCATTACTAGAGCATAAGCTCTAAATTTTTATTTTATAATCCCTCGGTAGCTCAACCTGGTAGAGCGCACGGCTGTAGATGACACCAGATTATGTCAGAAAGACAATAGATGAAAGGTGACCAGCTGTGACCGTGAGGTTGGGGGCTCGAATCCCTCCCGGGGGATTTCAGTTTTTTTTCGAAGTCCCCTAGCGGAGTTGTAGGGCTATAAAATTTAAATACACAGTTGTTTCTTAGGAAAATACAAAAAAATGAAACCTAAGAAATATATCTACGAATTCGACAAGCTAATGATAGCTTGGGGGAAAAATATCAGGAAATCTAACATTGGTAAAAGAAATCTTGAACTAATTTTAAAATTCAAAAATTAGTGCCACCTATCTAAACTTCTTCAACAACTCTTCTAAGAATTCTTCATACTTTTCTTCTTGTGCAAACCAACCAACCGGCCCCATTGTAATTTTCTCTTCTTTTTCTTTAAAAGATTTCAGTTCTCTCTGAATTAATCCTTTAATCAAGCCAAATTCCTCTTTTGTGAATTCCATTTAGAACTCCTCCGTCTCGATAAGCTCTTTAAGATAGCCCTTCTTTTTTAGCCAAGAACGCTGTGTTGGCCTATAATTATAAATGACATCGCCTTTTTCATCACCGCCAAACTCCCAAGGCTGTATCAAAAGCAAATTGCCTTCCCTAACCCACAACCTCCGTTTCAATCTTCCAGGAATCCTGCAGATTCTAGTCTTACCATCAAGGCACCGAACTCTCATCCTCGACCCACCCAACCTCGTCTCAAGAATACCAAAGACTTGGTTACCCCTAGGAAGCTTTACCCTCATTATCTCTTGCTGTTGCTGTTGCTCTTTAGCTTGCGCTACTTTCTTCTTGTTGCCTTTGATAGGTTTCTTTTTCTGCATGTATTCTAAAGAAATGCATCCCATTTATAAAGCTTTCTTGCCAAACCAGAAAAATTACTTAAAACAGCTACTTATTCATATCATTAATGCAAGGGACAGTTGCCATGGAAATCATGGAACAAACTTTAGAGATCTTAATTCCTGAAATGAGTAAATTTTATGGAATAGGAATAAACACACCAACCTTCTCAACAACCAATGACCAATATGACCCAAAGACAGCAGGTAGATTCCTTCCTTTCGGAACATACGGCCTAATTAGGATGAACATAGACGAACATAGCTTAAGGTCTTCATGTTCAATGACAACAGCCCATGAATTAGGACACGCTGCTTTCTATCAAAATAACCCACAATATAATCATACTGTCAGAGAACATTTCTCTATTCGCTGCCTAGATGAAGGCATAGCCCAAGATTTTGAGATGGAAGGGCTAGCAGTACTGAGAAAAAAGGAATACTTCTCTTTCTTCGAACACCTATACCAACAGACTTTAATACAGATAAATAGGAAGACCGATTTCGTAATTAAAAACAAGTACAATGCAGGAAGAAAGATGAAAGATCACTTAAAAAAAAGAGGTGTAAAGGTAAAAGACATGATTATGTTTCCATTAGAATATCAAGAGGAAATCGAAAAGTTGAAAGTATTCCGGCAAGTAAGACACTAGTCTTTCTCTAACCTAAATAGAACAGTCCCCCTATACACATCCCTGCTTCTGAGCTTGTCACGTGTATGGAGAGTCCTAGAAATCTTAAGTTCACCTTTTGGATAGCTTTGCTTGAGTTTCTTACCTATAGTTCTGGCAAACTTCTGTGATGTTATATAGATATCAAACCCATTCTTTATCTCCTCAATTCTAGCTATAAGTACATTCTTCTTCTTTTTTACTTGCTTCTGTACAAATATCAATAATTCCGGGAGCTTCGGCCTTATCTGTATCTTAGCTTGAAAATACTGCTCGTCTTTTGCAAATACATCTTCATCCATGAAGTAATAATATTAGCTTCAGACATTTATTACTTTCGCTTTTTAGGAAGATTACCTACCTTATCTGTTCAAGCAAAGATTGGTTATACTTGATTTCAAAGAGTTCAATAAACTTTCTTAGAATTTGAGGGTTGATTTGGTAGGACACCTCGGAACCATACAACCCTCCTACTTTAGCAGACTTATCTCTAATATTAAACCTGAACTTATCTTCTTGTTCTCCACCTTTGCTAAAGGACAAATTGAAATTAGGAGTATCATACTCAACGCCCAGTTTACCATTTGACCTTTCTCTTGTGATTCTCACTATAGTTTCTAAGTCTGGTTCTGTAAGAGAAATAACAGGCCCCATGTCCAAGACCGGATTGTCTTTCTCTAACTTCCTATCCATCCTAGATATAGAGGCAAAAGCTAAAACATATCTGCTGCCTTCAGGCAATGTCTTATGATCTATCCTCAAAGGAACTATCAGCTCCAAAGTCTTACCGAATACAATAATCTTCCTGGACAAAGTATAATCTAACACCAACCCATTGGGAAAGTCCTTGAGATTATCTAGTCTTAAAGATTCATCTGAATGTGAACTTACCATAAGGTAAAGAAGTAATGGAAGTTTATAAGAATTACTTAAATAATTTTGGATAAAATTACTTTAAAGCATAAACCTGTGCATGAGGAACCCCTTTGACTCTCATTACGTTTCTTTCGTCAATCATGCCTGTCCTCACAGCCAAAGCAATAGATTTTTCACCTACAATGTTCAAATTATCTGCATCCTTCATGACCTTAAGCATCTCTTCCTCAGCCATTTCAACACCCTTGTAGAATCTCTCGGTGATATCTAACTGCAAATCACCTTCTTCAAATATTTGACCTAGAATATCCTTATCACATAGTGAAACGACTTCGTTTGAGTGTATTTTTACTAGTATCATCCTGTGTACTGTGTCCTCTCCTTCTCCTTCTGTGACTTGAATATTACCATGAGTAAATCAACTATTTCCGCATAAGAGTTCTTCAAAGACATCCATTTACCCCAAAACTTCTTAAAATATATTACCATCTCTTCTTCAGATTTCAATTCTGCCAAAAGCCCTTCTTGATATAACGGTACTACTTTATTGTACAGATCCATTATTTTAGCTTTATGTTCAGCTGTTAAACCTTTAAATATTATCATGATATAAGCCGATGTTGGCTGTGCAAGCAGCAAACTGTCAAGGTGCCCTAACATCTTTCCCAATCTAGTTAAAGATATCCTCATGATAGAATTCATCATAAAGCCCATCTTATTTATATCCAATGCTAAAAGTTCTAGTTCTTTATTTACCCCTTTATATTCAGGCAAACCATATTTCTCCTTAAGCTCTTCATAATCCTTTTCGATATCTTTATCTCTATACATTTTCAGATTTTTGCTTTTACAGGCTGCTTGGCTCCACAAGCTGTACACTTAAGCACTGTAACATCTCCCTCCTTTAGTAGTTTGGTATCTGGTTTATTACACTGTGGACATAATACAAAAGTGTTGGCATACTGTTCTATCTTTGAATTTATTAAGCTTGAACTTAATTTTCTATTTAAGATTAATCTAGGTCCCTCAATATCTGCTTTACTGGCTAATTCTCTTTGTAAGTATTTTAATAGATGGGTGGGTTCTCTCCTTAGCTTATCTGCTATAGGTATGAAATTTGTCACTACAGTCTTATTTCCTTGGACATGACCTTTCACCTTGGGAATTTCAAACCTCTCTGTCTTAAGCATATCCTCTGGCAGTTCGTCCCTAGCCTTTTTTAATAATTCTTTATAATCCATATCTTAAAGTAAAAAAAGAGGTTCATTTATAAGTCTTTTGGGGTCTTTCTCCAAAATATCATCAGAACGGACAGAAAATAAGAGATATATAAATCTTACTCAATTAATTTAATAAAACCTGGTTTAGGCTCATAAGCCTCCCCCTCACTTAACAATTCAGATAAGGCAGACTCAGCATCCTCTTCCTTCAATCCTGATCCTTCAATAATCACAGCAATTTCTGAACCTTGAGGATTAGAATCTTTCTCTATCAATGCAACAATCTTTTCCCGGGCAGCAATGGAAGGTTTGATAGGATTATCCTCCACCCTTTCCTCAACTACCACACTAGGATTTACAGGACTTTCACTCTCAGCTCTCTCTTCAGGCTTACCATACATCTTATGCAATTCTAATTTACGAACTAAATCCCAGTCAGGATTCTCCATTAATCTAGTTATCTCTGGCCTAATAAAAATTTCATCATTAGATTCAGCCAACTTGCCAACAACTAAAACACCTTGTCCTATCTCCAGTTTCTCAAGAAGATGCATGTCATCAGCCCACGCCTTTAACCTAATCTGAGAACTACCATCGTCCAACACCAAAGTACCATAAGTTCTCTCTTCGTTGATATACTTCTGTATGACATGCGCTAAGATATTGACTCTTAAGGCACGTTTGTCTTTGATCAAGAAATACCTCATCCCCCTTTCATCCACCTTAGCCTCTCCATTAAGTATATCTTTAATCCAAAACTTAAACGCTGTCTGCCTTTTTATTTGTTCAGTCATCTTTAATCCTCACTCTACTAAAAACTTTTTAAACTTTTTGTATAAATCCCCTCTTAGGTTCAAATATATCACCGGCTCTTTTCAATTTTTCTATGGCTTCCTCTACTTTTTGCTCACTTATCCCTTTAGTAGCAGCAGTAGCCATTATTTCTTCTACTGGTATGGCCTTCTTTCCGGCTTCATCCATCCCAAAGATAACTTCCCGTACAGCTACCATTTTCCCTCTAGTGGAAGCAGTAATCCCAGTATTAATCCTGTCACTATCTAACTGACCTGTTTCGGGGTCCATCCCTATTTCATTCAAACAATACCTTTGAATTTCCAATGCCCTTGCAACATCTTTTTTAGTTACTTTATTTGACAATCTGATTTTAGCCGAAGCTTCAGATAACCTTATTATTGCTTCAATCTGCCTTGCAGTTATTGGTATAGATTTTATGGCCCCATCTCCATCCTGTCCTGAATTCCTTAAATCTACATAGAATTTCTTTATATCTTCTATGGCCTCTTCTGTTAAAACTGGAAAGATCTTCTGCTTTGTATATGCTATATATTTCCTTAGCACTTCGGGTTTTATTTCAGGATCTTTATCCTGATAAGATTGGTTCATCAGGATCTGGTGGGCAATGTTTGAGTCCTTCTTCCTATCTGGTAGGTCCCTTAAGACAAATATTAAATCAAACCTGCTTATCAAGGGAGGGGGTAAGTTTATCTGCTGAGCAATGATTTGGTATGGGTCAAACCTGCCAAATTTAGGATTCGCTGCAGCTAATACCGAAGTCTGGCAACGCAGTGTGGCTTGAATATTGGCCTTTGCTATAGTTACGGTTTGTTGCTCAAGCGCTTCATGCATAGCAGATGTATCTTCTTGTGTCATTTTATCCATCTCATCCAAAACAAGAACTCCTTTATCAGCTAAGACAATAGCCCCAGCCTCCAAAGCCCACCCTCTCAAGAATTCATCTTTCACTACAGTAGCTGTTAACCCTGCCCCGCTCGCCGACCTTCCAGCTACATATCTAGATTTGGGAGATGCAACATTAACAAATGTAAGTAACTGGCTCTTCCCCGCGCCCGGGTCCCCAACCAGCAACATATGTATATCTCCTCTTGTGATTGTACCATCTTTCTTAATCTTCCGCACCCCCCCCATCAACTGTAAGACGATCGCTTTTTTTATCAAATCGTGACCAAAGATACTTGGAGCTATAGATTTTTTCAGTTTCTCAAATATGTTCTTATCTTTAGCCAGTGACTTTATCAGTTTCTCATCTTCTTCACTTATTTCAATATCAGAATAATCTTCGTCTACGGGCTCTATAAAATTTCCGTCCATAACAATCTCAAACCTTGTACTTATTCCACCATCCCTATGAGGAATAGGCACTTCCTTCAGTACACCCATAACTCTAACGTTGGTCCCAGGTGTAGTCTTTTTTTCCATTCTAGGCTCGACAAGATCCTCGCGTAAAAATACAGACAATCTTTTAGGTTGTGCACCTCCATCCAACGTTTGAGGCGCTTCCTCTAATACAACTCTCTGTGCGTCCACCAATTCCTTAGCCAAAAGCCTAAACCGCCCCCTCCTCCCACAAGTGCATCTACTAGGTTCTCTAAACTTGTTCTCAGTTTGGAGTATGGTAATAGTATTTCCACAACTAGGACACTCAAATTTCGCTGACACAACTTCAGGCCTTACGTCCGAACTTTGCCTTATTATACCTTCAACACATATGAATTTTCCAAGATGGTGCGCTCTTATATTTCTTATAAAAACCTTCTGGCTTTCAGGGAAATTATTGAACCTCACCCTTAAAGGAGTCCCAAGGTCCAATTGATCAACTGCCAACTCTGATGCTTTTACAGTTTCCTCTGGCTCCTCAAGCAATTGTTCAGCTATGTCTGGATCATATCTTGAAAGTTCAAAGAAATCTACAGTCAACGATCTTTTGCCCTGAGTAACAAGCTTATGCAACTTTTTCTTATAGTTCTGCTCTAAAAATTCCTGAAACTTCTCTATTTGATAATTTGCATCTACAGCCAATAGACTCTACCCCCGTTTTTATGGAACTTAAGTATAATTTACATACACCTTTAGGTTTTAATATAAACTTTACTATTATTTTCTCTCCAAAGTTACGGATTATACGAAAATTTTTAAAGATTAGTGTGCTCCACTGTGCATATGGCAATTGACATGGTCCTTATGGAAGAATTGGATGATGAGAGATACTTCCAAGTAGTGAATAGTTACTTAAGATCCTGGAATGATATACTAACCAAAGAACATAGTCCTAACGCAGATTTATTTAGCATTGTATTATCTCAATTCCAAAAAAGGAACAGTAATGCCCCAGCTACCCAGGTAATTGCTTTGAAAGATGGTAATGTTGTAGGCAGCATCTCTGGCTTTCCAGTCAATGAAAATATACTTCTTAAGATATCTGACGAAGAGGATTCCTATGATAAAATTACGGCTCAGGGAACATTTGCATTAGCAGACTTCGAAAGTGACTGTATAACCTGTGTTGCTATCCAAGTGGATCCAAGTCTTCGGGGTGAAAGGATTGGATCTAAAATAATTGACACATTGAAATATGGTTTTTCCCACCAATTAGATTCTTCAGGTGTACTATCTGAAGTAAAGGTTTCATCCAGCCTTATGTACGTCTTTGAAACTATGGATATAAAAAAGATCTACCCTTATACTAGGTTAAACGGATTACAAAGGTTCAAGGCGTGGTGTGAATCACAAGGGATCAGATATGATGAAATGAATACATTAGCCAAAGATTATCTAGATTCTATAAAATTGAGGGAAATTTTACCTCTACAACCTGAAGTCATGAAAATTTTGAAATCAGATGCTACCTATTTCCATTTTAAGAACGGAGCTAAACAAGTAAAAATTTGTCCTAATGGTCGGCCTCAAGATAAGGATTCCTTAGGGTTCAACAACCTAGTATGTTATGAAATATAAGAAAAAATAAAATAAGAAATAACTACTTATATCCTTTTGCTGCAAGATTCTCAACTAGTTTTTCTACCGCTTCATGAAGTTTCTTCTCTGACCTTGTTCCTGTACAGACAATCTTACCATTGCTAAATAGAAGGAATGTTGCCCTTGTTCCAGGTAGCTTATAGACTAGTCCTGGAAATTGTTCAGGTTCATACTCTGTGTTTTCTAAGTCTATCGCTAAAGAATTAAGATTAAGGTCTATACCTATACTCCCAGATGCTACCATGTTCTGTACTTTGCATGTGGGTTCTTGCTTGACTTTGATTTTTATTTTCTCTATATTCTTTATTATCTCTCTTACTGCTTCCTTGACCTTTGGCATAGATTTAGCCCCAGTACATACTATTCTTCCTGAACTGAAGATTAAAGCAGAAGTTTTCGGCTCCTTTATTCTCATTACAAGCCCTGGAAATTGCTCAGGGTTATATTCTGTGTTTGGTAAGGCCTCTGCAAGCTTAACAAGCGGAATGGCTTGTTCAAGGTTTGTCGTTGCTACGATGTTTTGGATTTTTATTTCTGTTTTGACAGGCATTAATTACCCCTCCCGGTTTTTAAACACCTCTTTATAAACGAGGAAATATACAAAAGTATTTAAATCTATTTATAAATAATAGCAAAATAAGGGGTTTTCAGGGTGTATTTGTCCTCTTTTGGAGATAAAAAATGGCATTGGATAGGCTTGTTATTGGATTGACAGGAAACATAGCTTCTGGCAAGAGTACTGTCTCATCTTTACTTAAAGGATATGGTGCGCATGTTCTGGATGCTGATAAGATTGCTCATACATTATATGATAATAATTCTAACTTAAAGTTAAAAGTGGTAAAAGAGTTTGGAATTTGGATACTAAATTATAGGTTAAAAATCAATAGGAAGAAGTTAGGTAAGATTGTTTTCAATGATAGTAAAAAAATGGCAAGATTAAAAAATATAGTTTGGCCATACGTTAACAAGGCAGTGAAGACAGAAGTTAATAAACTTAAAGGAATTGTTGTTCTTGAAGCCGCCTTATTGTTCGAGTCCAGATTGAAAGAGAAAATTGATTATTCTGTTGTTGTCGCAGTAGACGAAGATATAAGAGCTCATAGATTAATAAAAAGGGAAAAGAAAAGAGGCATTATACTAACTGAAGAGGATGTTAGAAAAAGAGTGGCTATACAAATGAGCCAAGATAAAAAGATTGAATTAGCTGATCATGTCCTATGGAACAATTCTACATTAAATGATTTAGAAAATAATACTAAAACTTGGTGGGATGTAATAGCAAAAGTGTACAACAGGATGCCTAAACCTCAATGAAAATTACAGTCTTGTGTTCTTTATCAGATTTGACACATTTAGGACAAGTTGTGTACCAGAAGTAGATTTCTTTAGGTTTTATCTCTAATTTTTTCTTAAGATTATTTATGTCTTGGCCTATAGTTCTATATGAACCATAATGTATCTTGCTTGCTAATTTCTTACTTTTCAACACCATAGTATTTTTTAATTTCTTCTTAGGTTTATTTATCTCTGCCATTAACTTTCCAGAAAACATTCCGCACTGGTGAATTATGAATACAGGCCTTTTAAGTTTTAATTTTTTCATATGGATTAATCTGAGCAAGGCCTTATATTTTTTCCCAAAACCTAAAGGAATAAAGAATAATGCAGGAACATTGATAGCGTAAAATATTCTTTTTCCCCAACTATGCCACTTCCAGTGCCATTCATTATCCTTGATTTTATAGCAGCCACAAGGTTTTTTTCTGATATGTTTATTTTTTTCCATCTAGGAGTATAAAGTAGGTAAAATTTTATAAGTTTTTTGGAGGTTAAAAATTTTGAGGTTTATCCTTTTGAAAATAACTATGTTATAATCATCGCCTAACAGACATTATTCCAACTAATCAATGGAATGGTCAGAATTTTATATCGTCTAAAAGAAATTTATTTCAACAAAAAAACTAAATCAAAAAAGATATCAAGAATTCCTTCCCCTTAATCTTGACATCCACTTTAGTATCATACCCTTCATCCTTCCAAGATATTTCTAAAGCACCAACTTTCTCTTTGATCTCATCTTCCCACACTTCTAAATTATATTTAGAAACTATAGATAACTTAATCGAGTCTGATTTTTTCAAGCCTTCTTTCTTTCGAAGTTCCTGTATTCTTCTAGTAACTTCTCTAGCAAACCCTTCATTTTCAAGTTCAGGAGTCCTTGCAGTATCAATATAAAGTGTGCCTTTTTTAAATTCTGAACCGACTAACCCTGAAGGCAGCTCTTCCCTGATGTTCACATACTCTTTAGTAAGCTCAAATCCATCCAACTCCATCTTCCCTTCTTTAACAATTTTCTGTAAGACATCATCCTTCATCAAGGTCAAAACTTGAGGTGCATCCTGTTTGAAATTCATACCTACAGCAGCCTTATTGATAGTAATCTCAACACTACCACCCTCTATCCTATCTTCAAAGATAATCTCTTTCACATTTACCTGCTTCTTAATCAATTCTCCCATAGATTCCACAACGTCCCTCACCATATCCGACTGTGTAACAATAGTAACTTTAGCCAAAGGCCACCTTACTCCTACATTAGCTTTTTCTCTTGCAGCAAGTATGCTCTGCACAACCTCTAACACAATATCAAAATTATTCTCCAGATTAACATCAATTTTGCTTTCATCAAACTTAGGCCACGAATAAAGATGTACACTTTCTTTATCAAGACTTAACCTCTCCTTCAGGTCAAGGTAAACCTTCTCTGTAACAAAAGGAATTATAGGTGCACATAACTTTATCAAAGTAAGATATACTTCTTTCAAGACAAACTTCACCCCTTTGTCTTCTTTAGACAGCCTATCCCTAACATGCTGTACATATCCCCTGCTCAAATCATTAAGCCAAAAATCCTGCAATGCTCTCGTTGCTGTATGTGGATGGAATTCTTCCAACTCCTCTGTAACTTTCTTAATCAATGAATTCAACCTGCTAATTATCCATCTATCCTCAACTTTAGATAACTCAACATTAGAATCAACCTTTGAAACCAAGTTAGATAAGTTGCTCAAAATATTTATATTCTGCTTAGGTTCTTTTATAACGTTATAACCAAACCTTAATTCTCTTGCAGGATCCTGTAGCATATAGAGAAGCCTCATAGCATCTGCCCCTATCTTTTCTACAGCATCATCAAACCAGATAGCATTACCCTTACTCTTATGCATTTCATTACCCTTCTCATCTTTCAAAGTTTCATAGCCTAAAATAGATTTAAAAGGAGCTTTACCTGTTAAGGTAACTGAAGCCCAGAACAAGGCATTGAACCAACCCCTATACTGACCTGGCATGTTCTCACAAATGAAATCCGCAGGGAACCATTTTTTCCATTCCCCCTTATTTTCCAAATATGGCCCCATGGTAGATAAAGGCACAATCCCAGCATCCAACCAGGCGTCCCCAACATCCACGACTCTCTCAACATCTTTACCACACTTAGGGCATTTGATCTTAATTTCATCAATCCAAGGCCTATGTACTTCAGGAAGTTCGTCAACTTTCTTCTTGTCTATGGCTTTTTCTTTAAGCTCTTCTAGACTCCCTATAACTGTAATTTCTCCACATTCACACTCCCAAATAGGCAATGGTAAACCCCAATATCTTTTTCTAGAAATCAACCAATCACCAAGGTTCATGAACCATTCTTCCTGCCTAACCTTCCCATATTCAGGAAACCATTTGATCCCTTTATTAGCTTCAATAAGCTTCTCCCTCATTTCTTCGCATTTAACATACCACTCGTCCACCAATCTAAAAACTAGTTCCTCCCCACACCTCCAACAATGTGGATACCTATGCTTGTAAGACTCGAGCTTATAAATAAATCCTCTTTCCTTCATATCCTCCAACACTTCCCTATCAACAGTATAATATTTTTTTCCTGCAAATTGTTCTAGTTCATCTAGGAACATACCAGACTCATCTAATAAATCAACAGCAGGCAACCCTTCCACCTTACCCAGTTCATGATCCTCTGCCCCGGAACCAGGAGCAATATGTACAATACCTGTACCCTCTTCTCCTGAAGCCATGTCCCAAAGAACAACTTCATGCGGCGCTTCTTTTTGAACTTTTAGGTCTTTATAAGGCATCTCATACTTCATTCCTTTCAATTCATTGCCTTTTTTCTTCTCAATTATTTCATATTTTCCAGTTATCTCACTTAACCTAGCCTCTGCAAGCCAAAATAATTCCCCTCCCTGTTCAACCTTAACATAATCAAGGTCTTTATTGACAGCAATAGCAACATCTCCTGGTAAAGTCCAAGGTGTTGTAGTAAATATCAAGAAAAACTCATCCTTTTTCCCTATGACAGGGAACTGCATAAAAAGAGCTTTATGTTCTACTTCTTGGTATCCTTCTGTTAAAATATCATGCTTTGAACTTGCCGTTCCGCATCTCCAACACCATGGAACAACATCTTTTCCTTTATACAACCACCCTTTATCAAAATATGTTTTCAGCAAAAACCAATTGTGTAAATTATTAGAATCAGTCATAGTATAATATGAATTATCCCAATCCATCCACTGTCCAAGCCTTATGGACTGATCTCTTTGAATAGTAGAAAACTTTTCTACTCTTTTTCTACACGCCTGAACAAATTTTAATATGCCAAATTTTTCTATATCCGCCTTATCCCTCAGCCCTAAAGCTTTTTCCTCTTCTCTTTCAACCCATAATCCTTGGCAATCAAAACCGTTTTGATACCTCTGGTCAAATCCTTGCATTGCTTTAAATCTCTGAAACAAATCCTTATACGTCCTTCCCCAAGCATGGTGAACTCCCATAGGATTATTAGCTGTTATAGGTCCATCTAAGAAACTCCATTTCTTATTAGTTTTATTTTTCTCCCTGAGCTTACTGAATATGTCTTTATTTTTCCAAAATTCAAGGATTTCAAGCTCGTTCTGTTGTGGATTGTACATTTTCAAGCTTTAAGGAACTAAATTAGGATTTATATATCTTTTTGTTTTAAAAGGGTTGTAACATCAAAATTGTTTTAAATTCCGTCCTATATATAGTATCATCATGTCAAATACCGGAAGCCCATATTTAGATAATTTTCTCTCTTATGGTAGTATGATTCATTGTATTTACGGTAAACCTTCTACGGGCAAAACCAACATATGCCTTACGGCAACAGCTCAATTCGCTAAGGATAAAAAAGTTATCTTCATAGATACAGAAAACAGTTTCTCTATCGATCGAATACGTCAAATCTCTTCAGAGATTAGATTAAATAATATCCTTCTATTCAAAGCCAAAAGTTTTGATGAACAGTGTTTAATTATTAATAAAATACTTGAAATGAAAGAAGAAATAGGTTTAGTTATTGTAGATTCATTGAGCATGCACTATAGAAAAGCACTACAACAGAAAGAAAACCCAAACCCTTTATTGTCCAAACAACTTAGTATCTTATCTGAAATAGCAAGAAAGGGGGTTCCCATAATTATAAGCTGCCAAGTATATTCTAAGCAAGACGGATCTATTAGCCCTGTTGGGGGAGAAATGATCAAAAATTGGAGTCCATGCATTATTAAATTAGGTAATGAACAAGAAAGAACATTATCATTAGACAAACATCCAAAAATAAAAGAGTTTAATATACCTTTTACTATAATAGATAAAGGTATTTCTCATTAACTCTTTTTCTTAATAGACTTTTTTTTAGTAACTTTCTTTTTTACAAATTTTTTCTTTGCAGGTTTTCCAACTTCTTTAATTGTAGAAGTCACAGCAGAAGTATTTTTAACTTTCTCCTTCACAGTAGTTTTGAATTTTAAATTGGTTTTTGAGGCTGCCAATTCTTCTTGTTTCTTCAACCACTCAAGTTTCTTAGGGCATTGTTTATTGATGCAGTAGTCAAAAGGTCTCTTCCCAGCCCTTATTATCATCACAAGAGGAAACTTACATTCAGGACATAACCTATCTGTTACTTTAGGAAGACCTATTGGTAAACTAAAGGTATTCTTACATTTAGGATACTTACCACAAGCAACAAACCTTGATTTGAACTTTCTCGAGTACATAAGTCTCAAATTCCCCCCACATTTGTTACATACCCCTACATGACTCTCATGTTCTCTTGTTTCTCTTGTTGCCTTCCCTAAAGCTTTCCCTATCTTTGTTTCATTCTTTTTAAATGTCTCCAGGATTTTAGTTAATACTTTAATCGCGTCTCTTAAAATAGTCTTTCCCTTCCTCTTCTTCTCCCTTATTTTTTCCATATCCTCTTCAAACTCTCTAGTGAGGTGTTCATCAATTATATCTGGACAATACTTATGTAAAGTATCTATAGTTTTCAACCCTAAATCAGTTACTTCTATAGGTTTGCCGTAAAGGTAGTTCCTATTAAATAAACTATCAACAATGTGAGATCTCGTAGCTTTTGTACCTAAATTTTTGGATTCAAGTTCTTTGATGATAGAAGCAGAAGTGTATCTTTTAGGAGGTTGGGTTTCTTTATCATGCATTTCAATATTTTTCACCTTAAGATTTTGTCCTATCCCTAATTGAGGCATATCTTCTTCATCAAATTTGGCATATTTCCCATAGAATTTATGCCAACCTTTATCAACAGTCTTTGTACCTTTAGCTACAAAAATCTCCTTGTTTACATCAATATTAACAGTGACAGTTTCTCTTGTTGCTACCTCAGCAAAACTTGCCAACATCCTTCTAACTATTAAATCATAAATCTTTGCATCCTTCGCACTCATTTTTTTGGGAATTTCTCCTGTAGGATGACATGCTGGATGTGCAGGATCCTTTTTCTTACCATTATTGGGTTTTAATATTTTCTTAGACAATAATTCATCACAAAGTTCTTTGTAAGCAACCTGTTTTGATAACTTCTTAAGCAATTTTCTATAACCTATTGACTCTGGTAATTGGTTAGAACTTGTTCTAGGGTAAGATACATAAGAATTTATATAGAGCTCCTGAGTCAAACTCAAAGTTTCTTTTGGGGAAATTCCAAACTGTTTATATGCCTCTATTTGTAAAGCTGTTAAATCAAAAGGATTGGGTGGATCTTGTTTGAAACTTTTTTTGGATATTTTATCAACAACGGCAGGTTTCTTCTTTGTTTGTTTAATGACTTTATCTGCCTTTTTTTTATCCCAAAATTTATTATTTTTATGCCAAGCTGTAAGCTCTTTAGTTATGAGCTCTATTAACCAGTAAGATTTTGGCTTAAAAGCTTTTATCTCCTTTTCACGCTTAGCCAATATTTTCAAGGTGGGGCCTTGGACTCTCCCAGAAGATAATATCTGAAATAGACCTGTAGCATTTTTTATGGATAAGGTCAAAGCTCGAGAAAGATTTATACCATAGAAAAAATCAAGTTCATGTCTAGTCAAACCAGCTTCTGCTTGTAACCAATCAAGATGATCTTGAGCTTCAGCATAAGACTTTACCAAATCATCTTTAGTCGTTGTAGAAAATTTCATTCGTCTTGCATCCTCTTTGCCACAAGCAAAACGTACAATATTATACCCTATAACTTCACCTTCTATATCATAATCTGTAGCTATCGTTATTTTTTTACACCCTTTACACAATTTTTTTATAGCGTTAAGGTAATCTTTAGTATAGGCAGAACCTTTGCTTACCTCATATGTAGCTTTCCATTCAACATCAAATACAGGATAGGTCCAACCTTTCTTGTTTTTTTCTGCTACAGTGTAGAGGTGTCCAACGGCACAAACCACAATTATCTTCTTACCTTTATGTTTTAATTCATAATAAGGAATCTTTTTATTATAATTTTTCTTCACGGGTTTTCCATCAGCCAAAGCTTGTGCTATCTTTAATGCAGCAGAAGGTTTCTCAGCTATTATGATTTCAGGCATATACTCAGAAGTCCTTTAACACTATTAAAATGTTTCTATTCACTGCTTTTTTATATTTTTCTTAGAAAAATCTCTTAGATACAACCCATTTCCTTTTCTCAAGATAACTTTTTGGATATGTTTTTTTGATACTTTTTCTACCATGACTGTCAAACTACCTACCTTCATTTTCTCTCCTTTTTTTGGTATTTTCTTAAGTTTTTTTAATAAGAAAGCCCCCATAGTATCTGTTTTTTTACCTTTAATTCTAACATTAAAAAAATGATTTACCTCTTTTATTTCTGTGTTAGCATCTACTCTAATTGTCTTAGGATCAAGCCTCAATATATGTTCCCTTTCAAAATCCCTTTCATCTTCTATTTCCCCTACCAACTCCTCTATGACATCTTCTAATGTCACTAATCCAGCAGTTCCCCCATATTCATCAACAACAATAGCCATATGCAAGTGTTTCTGTTGGAATTCTTTAAAGAGATTATTGATTACCTTATGTTCAGGAACAAAGAATGGTCTTAAACTTATTTTTCTTAGTGTTATATTCACTCTATTTTTTACTACATAAGGTATAACATCTCTTATGATGAGTACTCCAACTATATTATCTCTAGTTTTTTTATATAGAGGAATTCTACTATATGAAGAATTGACAATAAAGGGTATTACATCTTTCAGTTTAAGATCCGCTTCCAAAGCAACCATCTCTATCCTAGGAGTCATAACATCTTTCACTATAGTATCATTGAATTGTAAGACATTCTCGATTAATTTTTTCTCTTCTTTTTCTACTTCCCCTTCCTTAACTCCAACAGCAAGCATAGCTTTAAGCTCTTCTTCTGTAACAAGCGAACTTTTCTTTTTCTTGCTCAACCTCATAACTTTAGATACTTGTTCAAGTAGTATAACTGCAGGGAAAAATAAATATGTTAGGAATGTTATGAAATTAGCAATTTTCAAACTTATTGATTCTGCATTATAAGCAGCATAAGTTTTAGGAGTTATTTCACCAAATATAAGAATTAATAATGTCATGAAACCTGTCGCTATACCTGCACCATAATTCCCAAATAAATCTATTGCTAAAATTGTTGCTAAAGCTGTAGCTCCAACATTGACAAGATTATTACCTATGAGGATTGTTGTAAGAAGCCTGTTAGGGTTATCTTTAAGTTTTTGGAGAGTTTTCGCTCCTTTTGCTTTCTTTTTTACAAGAGTATTCACTCGTAACTGTGGTACAGAAAATAATGCTATTTCAACACCTGAAAAGAATCCAGATAAAACAACTAAAACCCCTAATCCTAAGATTAATTCAAACATTAATTATACAACCTCTTTAATATTATATACTAAGGAATCTCTTATATTTAAACTTTATTATTAGATTTCTAGAATTTTTCCCTTTCTACCTACGTTTATCACTTTAGTTTTTCCGATTAGTTCTTCCATACCTTCAGCCTCATGTACATGAGAACAAAATAAGATGTCTGGTTGAAGATTTTCAACAGCTTTTCTAACACCTTCACTACCTGGGAAGAAATTAGATAATTTTTCCATGACTGTTCCAGAGGGATGAACATGCGTTACCATAATTTTCTTCTTACATTCCTTTACTTGCTCAAATCCTTTTTTCAAAGTTTCATCTATTTCATCTTCGGACAGTTGGAAAAGTCCAATATTTGCAGAACCACAACCAAACAAACCAATATTATCCTTCTTCAAAGAGTAGCCATGTAGATTCTTAGCTCCATACAACTCAGCTAAAAAATCGGCTGTGGCCATACTTTCATGATTTCCAGGAATAAGTAGTACTTTTTTATTGAATGCTCCAATAAGATTATCTGTAGATGCCTCAGCCTGTGTTATGTCACCACATATTACAACCAAGTCTACATCTTCCATATCAGCTTTTTCAGCTAGTTCCTTTGCTAATCCTGAATCCCCATGCAGGTCACCTGCAGCCAATATTTTCATCTTAGGCCTCTAAATTGTCTTAAATTCATAAATAACCTACTTATAAACCTTTCTAAAACAAAAAAATAGAAGAAAAAGCCTTATTTTCCCAAAAACTGTTTACCACCCATATAAGGGACTAACGCTTTGGGTATCTTCACTGTACCATTCTTCTGTTGATTATTCTCCAGAATAGCTACTATTGCTCTTGAGGTAGCGACAGCTGTAGAATTTAAAGTATGCAAAACTCTTTTAGACCCACCTTCTTTCCCTACTTTTATGTTCAACCTTCGAGCCTGATAATCAGTACAATTACTACAACTTACAACTTCTGTATACTTATCCTGTCTTGGAGACCAGGCTTCAATATCATATTTTTTAGCCGCCACTATTCCTAAATCTCCTGTACATATATTGACAACCCTATATGGAATCTCTAAATCTTGAAAAATTTCTTCTGCATTTTTTATCAACTCTTCATGCAAATCCCAACTATCTTCAGGTTTACAGAAAATAAATTGTTCTATTTTATTGAATTGATGTCTACGAAACAACCCCTTAGTATCAATTCCTTTACTCCCTATCTCTTTTCTGAAACAAGGGCTTAAACCTATGAACTTAATAGGAAGCTCTTTCTCATCAAGAGTCTCATCCATATACATTGCCCCCATGGGATGTTCAGAAGTCGATATCATATGTAAATCCTCATTTTCAATTTTGTACAGTACATCACCAAACTCTGCCATATCAGTAACGCCCTCATAAGGTTTCCTTCTCATCATCAAAGGAGGTATGACTAATGTATACTTTTTAACAAGCATCTTATCTAATGCAAATCTTTGTAGAGCTAAATCTAATAATGCTAAATCTCCTTTCAAATAGAAAAACCCAGCCCCTGCAACCTTAGTACTTCTCTCAAAATCAGCTAGCCTAAGGTCCTCAGCTATCTCAACATGACTTTTAGGTTCAAAATCGAAGTTTCTTAATTTCCCCCACTTCCTTATCTCAATATTTTTTTCATCATTTTCACCATAAGGTACAGATTTATGCATAATATTTGGCATCCTCATCAAATAATCATTCAGTTTTTCCTTAAGAGAATCCATCAAAATTTCAGCAGCTTTTATTTTATCAGGAATATCTTTAGCTTCTTTAATCACAGCACTAGCATCTTTGCCTGACTTTTTCAAATCTTGAATCTTAAACGTAACCTCATTCCTTTTTTTTCTTAGTTCTTCTACAAATTTCTTATTTTTTCTCCAGTCCTTATCCAACTTGATTATTTCATCTACCCATTTAAGTTTTTCATCATCTTTCCTTCTTTCCAGATTTTCCCTGACAATTTTCGGACTTTCCCTGAATAGTTTTATATCTAACATTTTATTATTCTCTTTATTCCATATTCTATTTAAACCTTTTTATAATAATCTTTTTTTATTCCAATTCTGCATATCCCGAGCTAAACGCCTATTAATTGCTTGATATTCATCATGACGACCTTGCCAATTCACAGCATGAGTATATCTTCTATATATATAATGAAGATTATAACGAGTTTCAATATTATCATATTTCCCTGCTGTACCAGTTATATATTCATCCATTAATATTTTCACTGCTGGATACTTATCAATTAAATCAGGCAACTCTCTCATCCAAGCTAAAATACCTTGGTCATTTTCTAATTTTCTTACAATATCAGCAACCTTTTCCAATTGTTTTTCAGCTTGTTTCATTTTTTCCCCATCCCTCTTTTCATATTAGCTATCAATAATAACTATATAAAAAATATGACAAATAATAGTTAAATTTATATAATATGAAACATTTATACAATTAATGAAAAATATAAATAAAGAAGTTTGGAGATATTTAGATAACAATCTACCAATCAAAAACCACTTATATGATAATTTAATAAACGTAAGGGCCCTAGCTAAAAGTATACTCAAAGAACTAAAACTCAATTGTTCACTAAATTCAATAATTAGTGCTATAAGAAGATATGAAAACGAGCCTTCAAAAAAAGATAAAATATCTAAGCTATACAAAGTGTTACAAAAGGCTAAGCTTACTACAAAGACAAAATTAACTTCTATACTTTTAAGAAAGAATTCAAGAGTAAGAAGCAAACTAGTAGAGCTTTACACTAAGATTGATTTTGAAGGGGGAGACATTTTAAGAATCTTCGAAGTAAGTAAGAACATAAAAGTAATCATAGATGAAAAGACATTAAAAGAAATCAATAATCTTTTCAGTACAAATGATATTGTAACTAAAGAAAAGAACATAGGTGAACTTAATATCACATATGACGCAGATATAACAAAAGTTTCGGGCTTATTTGCTTTACTTTCAAATGAGTTGGCATCTAATAATATAAGCATTATCGATTCTATAATCTGTCATTCAGAACACATAATTCTTGTAACAGAAAAAGATATTCAAAAGGCTTTCAATGTGATTTTTAATCTTATTCATAAAAAATAGTTACTATGAATTAACAACAAACCAAAAAAGCACAATGTTTAAATACAGGGTGTATAATTCTCTAGACTCAATAGTTTGTTTAAAGCAAAAGTTTAAATATAAGGATTAGATCCTATATTTTATAACATGAATTTTGGGGGATAACTATGGCAAAAAAAGGGAAAGAAATTTTCGAAGTGTTTTTCAGAAGAAAACCAGCAATGATCTTAGTCGCATTAAGGCAGAACAATAGTAAGTATAAATATGGAAGCGTTCTAGCTAAAGAAGTTGATTGTACATATTCACATGCAGTCAAAATACTTCAAGAGATGGAAAAAGCAAAACTGGTTAACTTTGAAAAACAAGGAAGAATAAAAACAATTAATCTTACTGAAAGTGGTGATAGGGTTGCTTCTTTCATTGAAAGGATAAAAGATATCCTTTAATTTTTTATTTTTATTTTTCTAATTAATAAAAGATTTAAGTATAAAGAGTTTTAGTAATATTTATGTTCCCAGAAACCCATGCATTTATTCTAAATAAATCTTTAGAATTATTTTCAAGGCCAGAGTTTCAAGAATATAAGAATTGTCTTATAAGAGGATGTAAGAAACCAGATGCGTACCATTATGATACAATAAATCATTTTTACAATCCTATAAGTAATAAAGGTTTATGGTTCTTAAGTAATGCTAAGAAAAAAGGTATTAATGAGTTCAATAAAGCCGTTAAATTGTTTAAGAAAGGTAAGAAAAACAAAGCTTATTATAAATTAGGAAGGTCTTTGCATTTCCTTATGGACCTTGCAATTCCAGCACATACCATACCTGTAATACATCTTCTTTCATGCAATGATCTGGAGATTTATCTTAATAAAAATTTCGATAGTATAAGGCCTAATACTCCTAAAATAGCGAATTATATAAAATTGGAATCATATTTTGATAAACTAGCATTAAAAAGCAGAAAACATAAGTGCGAAAGAAAAAGCCTTAAGATCATATTTTCAAAAAATAAATCAGATTACATCCTAAGTGAAAGAGAACTAAGGAAACAATCAAGAATAATTCTTAAATTAGCTATATCTTATTCTTCAGGGCTTCTGAAAAAATTCATTGAAAATACTAAAGATTAATATATTACTACTAAAATCCGACAAACATGAAGGATATTGTCGTAATAGGGGGTGGAACTGGAAGCTTTACTACTCTTCGAGGTTTGAAAGATTATGACGTTAATCTGACGGCCATTATTAGCATGATGGATGATGGGGGAAGTACTGGAAGGCTTAGAGATGAATTTGGAATACTCCCTCCAGGAGATATAAGAAGATGTATAGTAGCTTTATCTAATTCTACAGAAATTATGAAAGACTTGTTTCAATATCGTTTTGAAAATGGTGGACTAAAGGGACATAGTTTTGGTAATCTTTTTATCACAGCATTGAAAGAAATTACAAAAAGTGACGAAAAAGCGATTAAAGAAGCTTGTAAGATTCTATCCATCAAAGGTAAAGTTCTACCAGTTACGTTGGATAATTGTAGATTATGTGCTGAATTGGAAAATTGTCAGATTATAAGAGGGGAAAGCAATCTTGATGTACCTAAACATGATGGTAATTTGAAAATAAATAATGTTTTTTTAGAACCAACAGCCTATGCATTCAGAGAAGCGACAGAAGCTATAAGACAAGCTGACTTGATTGTTTTAGGTCCGGGTGATTTGTATGGAAGTATTATAGTAAACTTATTAGTTAAAGGTATATCTGAAGCAATAAAAAAATCAAAAGCAAAAAAGATTTATGTATGTAATGTCATGACTAAATTTGGAGAAACAAACAGCTTTTATGTATCTGATTTTGTCAAAGAAATAGAAAAGTATTTAGGGGAAAATATTCTTGATTATGTCTTGATTAACCATAAAGTAATGGATCATTCTCTACTTACAAAATATGAATCCGAAAAAAAGTTTCCAGTAAAATTCAATGAAGAACTCCTTAAAAAGTTTGAGAATATAAAATTTATAAAAAGGGATTTAATATTTGAACAAGAATTGATAAGGCATGATTCAAAGAAATTAGCAAGAGCTATCATGGATATTAGTGATTTCTAGAACCATTTGTTCAAACCTTCTTGCCTTTCAGGATCCCTCCCAAAAACACTCTCTATTCTATTATTAGTTAATTCCAAGGTCTGCTGCAAATACGCAGGAAGATTATATTTTTTAGCTAGATCCATTGCTGGGTTCATATATTTAACAACTGACCCCTCTGATATTGTAAAAATTATCTTCCCTTTACACTTAGTACATTTACCTATTAAGGGAGGTCTTCTAAATATAGTATTACAATTAACACATCTGAATGATTGCATAGAAAATTTTCTGAGATTACCTTTTATGTCCCTCATGAAATGCTTTTCAATTATTAATCTAGCAACATCATCTTCATCAACAGCTCTTAGTTTTTCAGCAATCCTCATCTGTCCGAACACTTTCTCTTTCATCGAAGGAATTGTTTTATAAGCGCTACACCTTACACCTTCATTGAAATCTTTAGTATCATGGGTAAAACCCATACCCTCATATTGTTTTTCAGTTCCTAAATTATGATCTAAAAGTTCTATTTTAAAATCCCAAGGTAGTTTATATTGCTCTGCAGCTTCATAAAATTCTAAAGGATATTTCCATACAACATCCATATCAAACACCATATCATCTACTTCTTTTGGAATTAATTTAGAAGTTAAAACTAAAGGAGCATCCTGTGTTGAACCTCTGGAACTAGGAAGAAATTTTTTTGAGAAATTTAATAAATGATCTAATAATAATATAATTGCTGCTTCATCACCATCAGTGTCCCTACGCATAATACTATGTAATAAAGGATGTGCAAGAAATCCTTGTGTTTTTGAAAAACCAACAATTCTAGAAACAATTCCTGCAGAAGTATGTGGTGACATAGAAACAACTAATTGTCCAACTAAGTCCAATTTAGACTGTAAGTTATAAAATGATTCTAGACCATATAATTTTACAAGCAGTTCATCCACAAAATTACAAACTCTCAACATTATATTATCAGCACCTTCTTCCATAGAATCAGGGCAAGCAGGCAATATTATATCCTGTGCTTTTAATTCTAATATTTGATTATCCTTCATAAGTTCATTGCCATAACAATCTTTTGTATAACCTATTTCTCTTAGTTTTTCAACAGGAACTCCTACTTCTAAAGGTTTAAAATGTGTACATGCCATCTCAGTCATATCATACCTTACAGTTCCCTCTTTATTCACAAAAATATTATGCTTTGCTCTCAAAATACCTTTAATAAGATGTTCAGGAATATGTTCTCTATTAGATGTTCCTCTTATTCCTTTAATTAGTTCAGGATAATGTCTTGTTTTAAGTATTTCAAGTGATTTATCAAAATAATGATTTATATCAATCTGACGTCTTTTGTAAGGTTGTGTAGGTCCATGAAGAGAACAATGTTCTTCATCCATTTCCTTCCCACACCCCCGACAATAATATTTTTTCTTAGTATTAGAATTGCATTTTTCACATCGAGAATAAATTGTTTCATTATTACATTTTTCACAAAAATACATTGGAAAATCAGAAAATACTTTCCCAGCATCAAGCGCACTCTGAAAACATCTTAACCTCCCTCCTTCTTCTCCAATTGGAAACAATGTATGAGGTGATCCTTTAAGTTTTCTCATTTTAGCTTTCTCTGGACGACCCATTCTCGCCCCAATAAAATAACCTAATTTATCTTTTATCAAAAAATCTGATAAAAAATTAACGATACTCAAAACTGTATCCTTATCTTCTAATTTTTTCTTAAAATATCCAAGATTAATCATCAAACCTTTAGCATCATCCCCCTCAACAACAACATATTCACCTGAGACATTTTTATGTTGTATGCCAATTAATTCTAATACTCTCTTATCATTCTCAGACATTTTAGGTATGATTATTTTATTATCTTCAATAGCTGCATGCTTTAAAGCTAAATATAATCTTTTGAATTGATCTATATCCACACTATCCCAATAATATACATATCTAGGATGCAAAGGAATATTAGTTACAGAAGATATTTTTTCAGCTTCATTAGCTGTAATCCTAACTGTCATAGGTTTGTCTAAAATATCTTTCAATCTTTCAGGAGTCATTGATAATAAAGAAGATAAATTATTATTATCAAGATTTTTATCTTGCATAAATTTTTCTAGGTATTGTACCCACCATTCCTCCACAAAACCACAAGGGATTAATTTATGTGCTCTATTAAACATATCACCATAATTAATTAGAATATCTCCTA
>CAZUKZ010000008.1:0-30683 GCA_964621125.1 Candidatus Woesearchaeota archaeon | reverse complement strand
CATCTCTTTTGCATTCTTCTCACTTACCGGCTTACCCAGAACTTTTCCATCATGCGCCACTACTGTATCCGCAGATATCACAATGCCCTTGTTCAAAGATTTAATTACATCCTTTCCCTTGTTCAAAGAATGGTGAAGCACCAAGTCTAAAGGATGCATGTTTAGAGTGTTATCCTCTTCGTATGAGCTAGTATTGATCTGGAAATCATCAACCAGAAGTTTCAAGAGTTCTTTCCTTCTAGGCGATCCTGATGCCAATATTACATCTTTCATTTTGAAGATAAAGAATTAGTAGTTATTTTATAAATGTTTTGAAAAAAAAGAAATAAAAAAAGACTTAAGCAGTCTTAGTTTTGTTCAACTCGTCTTCAATAACTGACTTAAATGAACTGAAAGGAAGTGCACCTTCTAGAAGCTGTCCATTCACAAAGAATGCAGGCGTTCCTGAAACACCATAACCTGTACCGGCCTTAAAATCAGCTTCTACTTCAGTTTTCATATCATTGTTATCAAGGCAAGCATCGAACTTAGTGCTATCAAATCCAAGATCCTTAGCGTACTTTTTCAAGCTCTTTACGTCTAAAGCCTGTTGGTTCTTGAAAAGTGTTTCCTTGTACTTCCAGAACTTTGTTGAATCAAACTTAAATGCACACTCTGAAGCTTCAGCAGCCTTCTGAGCATTCTTGTGGAAGCCTAAAGGAAAGTTCATGTATACAAACTTAACCTTGCCTGTGTCAATGTAGTTCTTCTTAATCGATGGCCAAGCGCCTGTTTCAAACCTTGCACAATAAGGACATTCAAAATCATCAAAGACGACAATTGTTACTGGAGCATCTTTTTTTCCAAGATACGGTTCCCCAGTTGCATCAACACTAACCTTAGTTTTAGGTTTTACTGGTGGAGCAACCTTAGTTATATCTTGTGTCAAGTCTATTGCTTGCGGAAATAGTAATTTTCCATCTAGCGTAACGTAAGATTCCAAAGAATTACCGCTTATATCAAGACTCAACACGTAAAAGTTTCCGTCTTTCTTAGAAGACACAAGCTTTGCTGTAGCCTGACCTTGCAATATAACATTGTTTATCAAGTTAAGCGCTTTCTTAGCAGCAACGTCCTTGCTTATCGCTGTGGTGTCAGTCTTATCTTTTGTTTCAACAGCTTTTCCAGAAAGCCCCTCAGACCCCCCATTGTTAAAGAAAAGAGCTACGACGAGCACTGCAAGCACAAGAGAAACGAACATCCAAAAATTAGATTTCTTTGAACGCCTATCCCTTACATTTGCACGATGCTCAGTTAAAACATCATTTTTTACCTCTTCTGTCAATTTTATCCCTCCAATTATTTTAATTAAACAACCAAATAAAAGCCCCATATATAAAGATTATTATGAAACAGTATCACTATATGAGAAAACTTAATAAACATAACATCAAACCCTAATTCTTAGCTCAGGCTAAAGGGGGTAAAAATTGGGCTTTTTTGACAAAATAAAAGGAAATGTTCTATACTATCCAGGATGTTTAACAAAGTTCTTCCTAAAGGACAAAGTACAAAACTATGAGAAGATTCTGCAGAAATTAAGGGTTGAGTTTGTAAGAATAAAGGATATTGAAGTCTGTTGCGGATTATCAGCATTACAAGCAGGGTATCCTGAAGATTTTGAGAATTTGATGCTACAGAATAAAGAGATGATTAAGAACCAAAAAATAACAAAGGTAATTACCAACTGTCCCAGTTGCATGTGGACATTCAACAACAAATACAATATTAAAGCTGAACACATAACACAGACACTTTTCAGAAATCTAGATAAGATTGAAAAAAGGTTTGATGAAAGAATTACATACCACGATCCTTGCGATCTGGGAAGGAAGAGTGAGGTAATCAAAGAGCCAAGAAAAGTTTTGGAAGCGTTGGGTTTTGATGTTGTCGAGATGAAAAACAATAAATGTGCTAGCCTGTGCTGTGGCGGGAGAGGGGGGCTAAGGATGAACTCTCCAAAGATAGCTGAAAAAATTGCGAAGATGCGGTTAGAGGAAGTCAAGACACAAAAACTTATAACAACCTGCCCTATGTGCTACCGACAGTTCAAAGATAATGCAAAAGGCATTGAAATCTTAGAATTTTCAGAGGTGCTAGTTTGAACCAGACAATAGAGAACATTTTCGGAAAAGTCAATATGACTGAAGAAGAAGTGGACAAGATTGCTTATAGTGTGGATGCATCTCATATTGAAGGAAGGCCAGATATGATAGTCCTGCCGACAAGTATTGAACAGGTCCACAAACTAGTAAACGTTGCAAAAAGGATTGATATAAACCTAGTTCCAAGAGGTGCTGGGACCGGCTTGGTCGGAGGAACCATAGGCAAGGGATCAATTATAGTAGACATGTCGAAGATGAACAAAATAATTGATATTGGAGAAGAATATGTTACAGTACAAGCAGGCGTTGTGGTTGATGAGCTTAATAGAAAATTGAAAGCGAAAGGAAAGGTATTTCCCGTGATTCCGGGAAGCAGCAAAGTATGTACAATTGGAGGTATGATAGCTACCAATGCAGCTGGGAGGCAGACTACTCAAGGCAATATGGAGGATTGGGTAGAAGAATTGGAAGTCGTGGATGGGACAGGCAAGTATCTCAAAATAAAGCGTGACATTATAAAAAATTTCTGTGGAATGGAGGGAATAACAGGCATAATTCTAGCAGCAAAGCTTCGGATTATCAAGGACATATCCAAATCAACGATATCAATACTAAGCTTCAATACCATGACTGTATTAATGGAAAATGTAAAGGAGCTTATGGAAGATAATAGAGTCAGGTCGATTGAGTATCTAGATGACTTATGTTCTGATTATATAGGGTTTGAAGATAAACTCCATATCATTGTTGAATATGAAGGGGAAGGTGGAGAGATAGAGGACATAGAAGAAATCAATGAAGTGTACGGATTGAGGTATAAGCTTAGTGTACAACTAAAATCAGCGAAATTTGTTGTGAGCGAGGATCCACATGTGCCCATTGAAGAAATGGATAAATTCCTCCATTGGTTAAGAAAGAAGAATATCCCTACATTTGGACACCTAGGAAGGTGTGTCATACACCCTCATTTCAAGGAAGGGAGCGAGAAAAGAGCTGAGATGTATGATATACTAAAAAAACTCAAAGGAAAGGCTGGAGGGGAACATGGGTTTGGTTTGGTAAAGAAAGAGTTTATCGATGAAGAGGCGCTCAAAAGGAGGATGGTCATCAAATCGCAATATGATCCTAAGAATATTATGAACAGGGGGAAACTAGTATGAAAAAGAAATGTGCCTATTGCGGGATGTGCAGGGAAGTATGCCCCGTATTCAAGGCATTGAGGAGAGAGACCGCATCCCCTAGAACCAAAGGAGCATTGAACAACAAAAAATTGTTGGATAACATCTATTATCTTTGTACTTTATGTGGAGCATGCAAGAAGAACTGTCCTATAGACTTGGATTTAGAGATATTAAAGGCCCGGGAAGAGATTGTGAAGAAAGGTATTGAGATAAAGGCTGTCAAGGAAATGATTGCCAACTTGAGAGCTACAGGGAACCCTTATGGCAAGAATCCTGCTGAGGAATAATCTTTTAAAGGACAACAATTTAAGAAATAGTAAAATGTATGACACAATAATTATCGGGGGAGGGGCTGCCGGACTAGGAGCTGCCCTCTATTCAACAAGATTCAAACTAAATACGTTAGTGATCGCCAAAGAGCTTGGAGGCACTGGAAATGTCGCGCATAAGGTAGAAAATTGGTTAGGGATAAGAGAAATTTCTGGGCCGGAATTGATGCAAAAGTTTGCTGAACATGTCAAATCCTTTAGTGTTCCAATAAAAGAAGAGAATGTTGCAAAGATAGAGAAAGAGGGAGAAACTTTCAAGATTTCTACAGACCAGGAAACTCATGAATGCAAAACAATCATACTTGCCACAGGAATGAGGCATAGGGAGCTTAATGTTCCTGGAGAGAAAGAGTTCTTAGGCAAAGGAGTAAGCTATTGTTATACATGTGACGGGGCGTTCTTCAAAGGAAAAACTGTGGGGATGGTTGGAGGATCGGATGCGGCAGGCATGGGTGCATTGATGTTAACAGAGTACGCTGACAAAGTGTATGTAGTTTATCGTGGGGACAAAATCAGGGCAGAGCCTGTCACAACAGAAAAGATCTATAAACATGACAAGATTGAAGTGATACATAAGGCAAATGTTAAAGAAATCAAGGGAGAAAATGTGGTAAAGTCTGTCGTTCTGGATACAGGAGATGAGATTGAATTGGACGGGCTATTCATAGAGATTGGGGCAGTGCCAGTGACTGTGTTGATAGAACCTTTAGGGGTTGGGTTGGATGAAAGAGGTTTCATAAAAGTCGACAAGGATCAAGCTACAAATGTTGAAGGCATATTTGCAGCTGGAGATATCACAAATGCTACACCATTGAAACAGTTCATAACATCCGCATCACAAGGCAGTATTGCTGCGCAAGGAGCACACAAGTTCCTAGCTAAGAAGTAGGTACTGGGAAAACTATAAAAACTAGGTCTAAAAACCTACCATGTATGCGAGTAATAGACAACGAGAGGTTTGTTAAAAGAATTCAGGATAACTTAGAAAACAGCCAATTCTACCCTTATGTAGTGAGAGTTTTTGAAAGGTTGCAAGGTCTTAAAGTATATATGTGGGGCGGGGCCGTCCGAGACCCAATTGTACAAAAACTGCATGGTACTAGTTTTGAAATGAGAGACTTTGATTTTACAATAGATGATTCTCAAACCCCTATTAATTTTTCTCAACTTTTTGCAGGATTTGGGGATACAGTAATAACTAGGCATAACACTATCAAGTGGAAACCAGAAATCGGATTTGAAATAGACATAGGAAAGTTTTCCATAGCAAACATCTACAAAAGGAACCCTGACCTACCCAGAAACTTATGTAATACTCTAAAAAGCGTTGATGTAACAACCAGCGCAAATGCCTATGACCTTGAAACAAGATTGATTTATAGTGAGAAGGGTTTAGAAGGTATAGAGAAAAAAGAAGTAGATGTATTGTACCAACTTGATCAAAAACCAGTTTCAATTATGTGTAAATTAGTGCTTCACTCACATAAACTTAAGTTTAATATAGGACCTAAGGGACTTGCATACATTGCTCACCATTATTCAAAAGCTATGGACGATAAAGTTAGGCAACAGTTAGTATATAAACAGCAAGAAGAAAAATTTCCTTTTGTTAAACAAAAGTTGGAAGAAATAAAAAGGTTAGCTCAATAATTCTAAAACTTTAGATACTACTTGTTCAGAAGTAAGGTTGGTTGTATCTATCACATAATCAAATTTACTAGGATCATAACAATCAACACCGTAGTATTTAGAGTAACGTTCGCTGTCATTTGCCATCCTTGAAGCAATACCTTGCTTAAGCTCTTCTACACTAGAATAAGTGCTTTCACTCGTCCTAGGATCATTGAATATCCTATTAGCCGCCTCTTGCGGATCACAGTAAAAATAGATTTTCAAAGCAGAAGGAAGAAACAAGAAACCCAACCTCCCCTCAAAAATTATTTCATCCATCTTCCCCAATTCATTCTTAGTAAAATTATCCAATTCCTCATCAGTGTTTTCTGGAAGAGCATTGAACTCTTCTATAGTCAACCCTCTCTTGGAAGCCATCTCCCTCCTTATCAATCCACCCGACCAGAATTTGTAACCTGAAGCTTCAGCCAACAGTTTAGCTACTGTAGTTTTTCCTGATCCAGGAACTCCGCCTATTGTGATTTGTGAAACCATAAGACAAAAGTGTATAATCTCATATAAAAGAATTTGTAGAATGGAGTGATTAGTTTCCTATAACCTTTTCTATGACTTCCTTTAAAACCTCTTCAACAGAAATTTTTGAAGTGTCAATAATTAAGTCAAACTTGTCCTTTTCAGGGTAAGCTAGATTATACTTTTTCTTATACCTCTTTTTATCTCCTTCCACCCTCTCCACTATTGCTTTTTCAGCATCTTCTACAGAATCAAACTTATGTTCACTGCTTCTTTGGTCCTTGAAGATACGTTCTGCAGCTACATTAACGTCACAGTCAAAGTATATTTTGAAAGAATCTGGAATGAACTTATACCCCAATCTCCCTTCCAGAACAAAGTTGTCTTCCGCCTCCCCCATATTCTTCTGGAAGTTGTCAACATCAGTGTCAGTATCTTCCTTTAGATTATTAAATTCTATTATGCTCAAACCGCGAGCTTCAGCCATCCTTCTCCGGATATTGCCTATGGAATAGAATTTATACTTCAATTTCTCTGCAACAAGCCCTGCTATAGTTGATTTGCCTGAACCTGGAGAGCCACTTATAGTGATTTTCATAAGAATAAAAAAAGAATTGATGTTTATAATTATTTAGGTCCTTGCTTAGAAATACTTAAGTCTCTATCTGGCAATGAATCTTCCAGCATGGAGAGGACTAAGTTATATATCACAAATCCCCTCTCATAAAGGTCCTCACACACATTTGAAGGTAAACGGAATTCATCATCACTGATTTCTGACTCATGCCGGTCATCTTCTGCCCGCCTATAAGCATCAAAACCAGTATGCTCCTGCCTTGCAGGATCCCAGAACGCTTCTGTGTAGTCCCCTACCTGTTTCAAGTCGGTCCCTTTTTTTTCCATATTCTACTAATACAACCGCATCCAGCTGCATCGTATCTGGATTTACAAAGACTGAATAAGCTTCATTCGCCGTCAAGTCGGACCAATAAGCACATATGTGGGGTTCACCATCATCCTCATAACTCCAACCAATCATCTGTGTCCCTATGTCTTCAGAAACCTTAAGGCCCTCAGGAAATATTTTCTCTAATTTATTTGTCATTTCAATCCCCCTTAATCATTGCATAGCCAATTAATCTGAACCTATGCCCAACCAGCCTAGAAAGTGTAATCTTATCTTCTTTAGTAGCACAGATAGGCCTCTTAAGAACTATATGAAAAGAATCCTTGCTTAAGGCCGAGACAACACCAGTGGTAACACTGGAATTAACGTTCAGCATCAGCGGTTCACCTTTCTTGATAGGGTCAACGTTGACTTCATCCTCCATCCCCACAACACGTTCAAGCAAAGTAGGAGTAAGCTTAAGCTCTGTCCATGCTTCTGGAAGCTTTCCAGATTTCCCAACAACATTGCCTCCTAATGTATCAGACTTCACAATAGAAGGATCTAATGCAGTAAGGACAGCTATGGATCCACCTGGACCAGCCTCCTCAATCTTATCCTTACCAGTCATCAGGCCAACAATCTTAGTAGTAATAGGATTCCACTTGACACGCCCTTCCGCCTCAACCTTCATGCCTGGCTTAATCTCAATTTCATCACCAATTTTTAATATACCTTCCTTCAATGCACCACCAAGAACACCCCCAACAAGCTTATCAATCTTAGTACCTGGCTTATTGACATCAAATGATCTTGCGATAAACATCAAAGGGTCTTTCTTCAAGTTACGTTTTGGTGTGACAAAATTTTCTTCTATAGCTTGAATTAAAGAGTCAACATTAATACCCAACTGGGCTGATAATGGGATAATTGGTGCATTCTCAGCAAAAGTCCCTTTCAAGAATTTCTTGATTGATTCATAATTCTTTACAGCCTCATCTTCAGAGACAAGATCTATCTTGTTCTGTACTATGATGATATTCTTAATACCACCTATCTCGAGCGCCATAAGATGTTCTCTAGTCTGGGGCTGTGGGCATTCCTCATTCGCTGCAACCATCAATACGGCACAGTCCATTATGGATGAACCTGAAAGCATAGTCGCCATCAGAGTCTCGTGTCCAGGAGCATCAATAAAAGACACAGTCCTCAGGAGAACCGCTTCCGAGTCACAGTGTTTACATTTAGGGAAAGGAGAGTAAGCCTTCGACCCCTTACACTTAGGACATTTATAAAAACTTGAATTAGCATAACCAAGACGTATGGTTATTCCCCTCTTAACCTCTTCACTGTGAGTGTCGGTCCATTTGCCTGAAAGACGGCTTACAAGTGTTGTCTTGCCATGATCAACGTGGCCAACAAGGCCTATATTGATTTCAGGCTGAGTTATCTTAGAATCTTTCTTTACGGGTTTCTTTGCTGCCATAACTCTCTGAAAAAAGGTCTTTATTTATAAAGTTATGGTTGGAGCAGCTTTGCTAGGCATAGGAGGAGTGTCTTTATTAGCCCACAGAAGAGGGATTGAAAGCTATAAAAGTCTACTTGAACTCAAGATAATATGGTCTGTAAGCGCCATTGTTGGATTAATCTTATCTTTTATTAGTGGAGCACCGAAAGTCCTAGTGATTATAATCTTAACATTTCTAGTGTTCTCTTTAATATGGATAAGATATAGAATTTTAATAAAGAATTAATTCTGTTTTCCAGTAACAGTAATATGTGGGCCATCAACCTCAACTTCTATAAATTCTAAGTCATTAATTACCAAGTCATTTCCGGGAAGAAGATAGTTGACATCCAAGCCCCTAATCATTACCTTATGTATTTCTGGATATTCGACAATGTCTTTCGGAACATCTCCACTTTTATGAGGATTATTATTATCAAAAAGACTTATGAAACAAGGACGTACGTCAAGGTTTTCACCGACTCTTTTCTTCCTGCCAATCAAAACGCTTTTTGCTTCATACTTCATTGTTTTTCCTCAGGTTTAGGTTCTTCTTCCTTAGGAGCTTCTTCTTTCTTAAGTCCGAGAAGATCCTCCACTGGCTTTGAACCATATTTAGTGATTTTAAGGTTAATCTGAGCAGTCTTATCTCCAACATACTTGCCGCAAACGCTTTTCCTTACTCTCAGACCTGGCCTTTCCAAATGCACCCCAGGGCCCTGTGTAAGGTAAGCCTTCTTTCTCATACTGCCGTCCATGTCCCATCTCATAGGGAAACCTGAAGCGTCACTACCACCTTTGATCTGAAGCTCATAGCCTGTAAGGCCAATAACATCGCCAGGGACTGTGTCACTTATCTTTTTTCCCATAAAAGGATCCTTAGGGACTACCTTCTGATAACTCTTACCTGATTTAACATCGTTTATTACTACTTTGACTTCTGCCATGTTTAAGTCTTAGAGAATTGAGTTCATTTAAAAAGCTTTCGGAAAGTACAGTATCTACGCAAGTAGGAAATAATGCACGGATTTGACCACCTCTTTCTTGCTATCTTGTTGCCAAGATGCAAACAATTCCTATGGGAGGAATTGTTTGAATATGTAATTTTCTAGCTTATACCTCATTTTTGTTCTTAGCATTTGCCATAGATTGAATATTAGTCCTGCTAGAATGAAGGCTAAATATCTTATTTTGAAGTTTTTTGTTTTGGTTTTAAGTAAAAAATTGTTTTGTTCTCTAAAATTGGTTTCAATTTGCCACCTTTTCTTGTAAAGTAAATGAATATTGACTGGGCTTTTCCTTGTATTTGTCATAAATACAAAAGTTTCTTTTTCAATTTTTATGAAAGTTAAGTAAACACTTGATTGACCAAATTGATACTTTGTTCTATCTTCAATTTCTCCTTTTTCAAACTTTTTCACAAGTTTTTTTATTGATGGATTTTTAACAGCAGGCATGATAAATTTAATCTTCTTTTCTTGAAGTAATTTCACTACATCTTTTGTAAAAAACCCTCTATCAAGCAATAATAATTCGATTTTTGTTTTCTTAAAATTATCATAAAATCCCTCTATAAGCTTTGTAATTAAAGAATACTTCTCATTGTTAAATTGATTAACAAGTAATGAACCCAGAAAAAGTGCTGGTTTTACAACACTCATTTGTAAATATTTCACCACATATTTCCCTCCTTTAGAGCCCATTACCTCATGATGGTTTTTATCTCCAAAAAACTCTTTATCATGAAAGTCCATTGCAATAATGACTTTTTTAGGAAGCCTAAGCTTCCTAATTTTTTGCCACATAAAATCTTCAATTTGTTTTTTACTAATTTTATGAATTCTATCTAAAACTCTGTCAGCGGAAAGAAACTTTGTTAACTTATACATTGCCTCTAAGCTATGGCAGTGAAGGGCTGCTTGAACCAAACGATAGGCAATGTCAAAGCATTTATGCGAAGAATTCTTCCCGCAGATGACTAAACATTGCAACCCAAAAACCAAAGAGCTTATATTTATCTTAAACTTATTTTTCATTAAGTGCACCTCTTTTTCCTAGTTTACTAGGAAAAAGGGGCTTATAATTCTTGTTAAGCCAAAATTTCAAAAATTAAGAGAAACTCCTACTTGCGTAGATACTGAAGTATCATCTAGAATTATATGCCTTTTAACCTTCCTGAGATTATCCCTTTCAAGAGTAAACCTAAGCATCTTAAATTAGTTAATTTAGAATCAGCCCTCTGTGACAAATATTCCCTTTCTCCATTCTCCCTATCCAGCCCCTCATACTCCATTAAAGGCATGATAGCATCAGCAACACCAGGCTTGTATAAAACTCTTCCAGTTCTAACATCTTCTGGAAGTGAAAGTAAATAACCATAATTTACAGCTCTTGGACCGATGATAGACATCTGACCTTTTAATACATTTATTACCTGTGGGACCTCATCCAACCAATATCTTCTCATAAAAGATCCTGTTGAAGTTACTCTTGAATAATCAACCGGCTCTCTTAAGCCAACATCCACCAAGGCCTTATCATTTGGAGTTTTTTCCCTCATTGTTTTCAATTTGTATATCTTGAAGGGCACCCCTCCTTTTCCCACTCTTGCTTCCGTGTAGATAAAGGGATCAAGAAAATATTGGCTAGCCTTCTTGAAAAAACTTATCCCATAAAACATCTTTGTTAAATTAACCATATCATCATACTGTTCTCTCTTCTTAGGATCAACTAAATTTCTTGCTTCAACAAGATAGCCATTAGCTTCAAAAATTTCCTTTGCCATTGCAATAAAAAAGTTAGCTCCCTCTTTTTCTAATGCCAAGGAAATATGTGTTGGCGTTTTT
The DNA here is from genome assembly GCA_964621125.1 of Candidatus Woesearchaeota archaeon. GTDB lineage: Archaea > Nanobdellota > Nanobdellia > SCGC-AAA011-G17 > GW2011-AR17 > CAZUKZ01. The sequence goes on along the minus strand of CAZUKZ010000008.1, from coordinate 19,645 downwards.
GCAAGTTTATCCTGATAATAATCAGCAATATTATCCAGCAATGTACAACCCGCTGAATAAAGCCTTAAAGCCTCTACTTCTCTTGATGATAATGGGTCCTGAGATACGTAAGAGATTATTTCGGCAACCATTTCCCCGTATGTTGTTCCAATTTGAACCCGAGCTCTCTTTAAATGTTCATAAGAATCAGCTTCTATTTCCTTAATCACAGCATCCTTATGCGCACTTAATTTTTCTAATAAACTCATCCAACCGTCTTCAGGAAATTGTTTGATCACAAAGTCCCTGAACGGAGCCAAGGAATTAAATCCATTTCCAGCCCTTAAAAAGTCTTCAAATGCGTGAAGATATTCTATTGCATCTTCATCCCATGTGATTTTGTTATCAATATCATCATCAATCAACCCACATAGATAAACTATAGTAGAATTTACCAATGCTCCTGAATCCCCCAATTGAAAACAGAAGCTAAAGCTGGGTCTTAGGAGTATTTTCGAATAATTTTTTTTCTTTTTTTTAGCAAAAATTATTTAAATACACCAAATACATAAACTTTGAGATGGCAGGAAAAAAAGGAATTACAGTTAAAAAATCAGAAGATTTCTCAGAATGGTACACACAGATAGTGCAAAAAGCTGAACTAGCAGATATAAGGTTCGGAATCCAAGGATTTATCGTACACCGACCTTGGGGATTCGCCATAATCAAGAAAATCTATGAATACCTAGAAAAGGAAGTCGAAAAGCAAGGGCATGAGGCTTACTTATTCCCAATAGCTGTCAAGGAAGAGAGCTTGAAAAAGGAAAAGGAACATGCAGGGTTCACCCCTAATGTTTTCTGGGTTTCAGAAGCAGGGGATAAAAAGATAGAGGAACGTTTCGCGTTACATCCTACAGGAGAGGCACAGATCTACCCTATGTACTCACTCTGGTTCAGAAGCCATAGAGATTTACCATTCCTAGGATATCAGAGCAGGATATCAGCTTTCAGGAATGAGATGACAACAAGGCCGTTCTTAAGGGGGAGGGAGTTCCTATTCTTTGAGACACATGATGTCTTCAATACGCATGAAGAAGCTAGGGCGCAGATAGATTTGGATTTAGATACGTGCAACAAGATTATACTTGGAAAATTCAAGATCCCTTTCAAATATTTCAGAAGGCCCCAGTGGGACAAGTTCATGGGAGCGGATGACACTTACACCCCTGATACATTGATGCCAGATGGTAAAAGAAATCAGTTGGGTTCAACACATGACCTAGGGCAAAACTTCTCAAAGGCCTATGACATTAAAGTCAAAGGAGAAGATGAAAAAGAGCATTATGTATGGCAAACCTGTTTTGGTCCAGGCATATGGAGGATAATGGCAGCATTGATTGGAATCCACGGAGATGATAAAGGTTTGGTGCTTCCATTTGATCTAGCACCAGTACAAATTGTTATTGTGCCGATAACATTCCAGGACAAGAAAGCCCAAAGCAAAAAGATAATTAATAAATGCAAGGAAGTAAAGAAAGAATTGGTAGCTGGAGGATTTAGGGTCAGGTTGGATGATGGATATGAGACTCCAGGCTTCAAATACAATCAATGGGAAATGAAAGGCGTCCCTATAAGGATTGAGCTTGGGCCAAAAGATTTAGAGAAAGATTCTGTAGCAATAGTTCCAAGAACTTCTGGGAAAAGGAAGTTTATCGGGATGAATAAGACCATTGAGAATGTTGGAAAAATGGTCAAAGTTATGGATAAAGAGATTCAGCAGAGGGCAGATGAGTATTTCCTAGACAATACAAGGGAAGCCAATACTTTAAGTGAACTGAAGAAGGTTTTGGAGAAACATAGAGGGTTTGTTAAAGTTCCATTCTGTACAGTTGAGAAAGAAGGGGAGAAGTGTGAAGAGATCTTAAAATCTGAGACTCAAGGTGGGAATGTCTGTGGAACCTTATATCCGAAAGAAGAGAAAGTTAAGGCAGGACAGAAGTGTGTCGTTTGTGGCAAGAAAGCCAAACATGTAGTATATGTTGCTAAGAGTTACTGAGAAAACCTTATCCAGATATGACTGGAAAGAAAATTGAAATCGTAAAAAATTAAGCGAGCTTATGGTGCGTAATCCCCAATAAAATTATTCCAACAACCAATGTAGTTACAGAGGAAAGAATATAATGGTTCGGAAAAATATAATAATCAAACAGTCTCCAGATTCCCCTCCAAATGCATATTAAAGCTACTGCTATTACAAGGGATGCAATAAGTTGATGATGCTTCTTCAGATCCTTAAACTTAGGGAACATATGTATAATAATAGAAAAGAGAGTTTAAATAATTTGCTGAAAGACCTTACCAATCCATCAATTCCTTAATCTGAAGCAAAAGGCCTTCCTTATCCAACATATGCTTCTTCAAAAGATCGTTAGGAGAACCAGACTCACCAAACATATCACAGACCCCAAACTTAAATACTCTGGGATTAATATAACCAGAAAGAACATCAGTGACAGCATCACCCAACCCACCAATTATACTATGATCCTCAACAGTTATGATGGTATCCAAATCCATCCCTACTTTCTCCAATAAATCTTCATCAATTGGCTTAACTGTAGGCATATCAATTACACGGACATGTTTCCCTTTCTTCATCAATTCCTTATAGACTTCCAGAACTGCATGAGTCCTATCACCATTAACAATAATAGCAGCAAGATCTTTTTCAGATTCTCTCAACACATAACCTTTTCCAATCTTAAACCTAAAATCATCATCATAGATTACAGGAACTTTACCTCTTCCAGTCCGCAAATAACATGGACCATCATACTCAAGCATAGCCAAAACAGCTTCCCTTGTCTGTACGGCATCAGAGGGTGAAATAACTACCATTTCAGGTATAGCCCTCATCAATGCTAAGTCCTCCAAAGCAATATGGGTTGCACCATCTTCCCCGGTCATCAAACCGCCATGGGAACCAACAAGTTTCACGTTCAAATCAGAGTAAGCTACAGTATTCCTTACCTGACCATAACATCTTCCTGTAATGAATACAGCAAACGAAGAAGCGAAAGGCACCTTCCCAGCAACGGCCATCCCAGCCGCAACATTAACCATGTTCTGTTCTGCTATACCTAGATTGAAAAAACGACTAGGAAATTTCCCAGAAAATTTTAAAGATTTTGTCGAACCAGACAAATCAGCATCAAGAACAACGACATCAGGATGACTATCGCCTAAGCTAACCAAAGTATCTCCATAAGCTTCCCTTGTTGCAACCATCTCTTTTTTCTTATAAGTCTGTGTCCCAGGCTTATGAGGGACTTTCTTCTGAGGTAATTCAGATAGAGGTTTCCTTACTTCAAAAATTGCAGTATTATCACCCACCACATCCCCACCTACTTGCCCTTTAATTTCATCCTCCATCTCTTGAATAGCCTGTAAACATTCATCTTCGTTAGGAGCTTTACCGTGCCATCCCTTATCATCCTCCATAAAAGAAACACCTTTACCCTTTACAGTCTTTGCAAGAATAACAGTAGGTTTCATTTTCAAATTAGCAGCAGCTTCAAAACTATGTGTTATATCATCAAAGTCATGACCGTTTATGTAAATGAAATTCCAGCCAAAAGCCTTCCATTTAGCAGCAATTGGTTCTGTACTCATAACATCTTTAGTACACCCATCTATCTGCAATCCATTAAGGTCAACGATAGCACAAAGGTTATCAAGATTGTAATGCGAAGCGGACATTGCAGCCTCCCAAACCTGTCCTTCCTGCAGTTCTCCATCACCCAACAGAACATAAGTCCTTGCATCACGACCATCCATTCTGTCTGCTAAAGCAGCACCTACACCCACTGATAATCCCTGGCCCAAAGAACCTGTAGAGACTTCAACACCAGGAGTCTTGAGATTTGAGGGGTGGCCTTGAAGCATTGAATTAATCTTACGAAGATTATCAAGCTCTTTCATATCAAAATACCCAGCATGGGCCAGAACGGAATACAATGCTGGAGCAGCGTGGCCTTTTGCAAGTATGAATTTATCCCTATTAGGATTGCATGGATTGTCTGGATCATGGCGCATGGTAGAGAAGTAAAGTGAAGTCAGCAGATCCACTGAAGACAATGACCCGCCAGGATGGCCAGAACCTGCATGAGAGATTGAGCGCACAACGTCCTTCCTCACCTGATTCGATATGCGGGCTAATCTAGAATAACCAATCATAAGAAAAATACTGAGATGTTGCTTTATTAAGTTTATGGAGAAAAAGTAAACTTGATTTTTTAAAAAGAAAAAAGAAGGAAAAAATTACTATTCGTCATCCTCGTCTAAAAAACCACACTCCTCTAACTCAGCTCTACTTAATTGGTCTTCCTCATCAGAACCATCAGCTAAATACTCTTCATCCATTAAAAAATACCTCCTTTTTGGCTTGCAAAACAAAAAAAATGCTGGAACAGAGAGAAGTCACTGACAAAAAACAAACTTTGATCCCCTCTTTTTTTGAAACCAATGTTAATTATTTCAATCGCCTAACTCATATATAAATGTATATGTTTTTTGTGAATATGTTTTGGGGACATAAATCCATAAAAAGGAAAAGTGTTTAACAAAGTAGAGTGATCGAAAAGTGAAATCGGAAGACTTCTCATTGCATCCATTAGAAGCAATATCTCCTATAGACGGAAGATATCATAGCATAACCAAACCTTTATCCAAATGGCTTTCTGAGTACTCGCTGTTCAAGTACAGAGTATATGTTGAAGTAGAGTATCTTATAGCATTATCAGAATGGAAAGGATTTGTAGCACTGCCAGAATTTGCTACGGATGTTAAAAGACAAATCAGAAGAATTGCTGGAGATTTCAGCCTACAAGATGCGCAGCTTATACAAAACATAGAACGCTTTGGGCATGGCGGCAAGAAACCGATACATCACGATGTTAAGGCAGCGGAATATTTTGTCAGAAAAAAGTTGAAACTAAACAATTTGGAAGACCAGATGGAAATGGTGCATTTCGGACTAACTTCAGAAGATGTGAACAACATAGCATATAATATCATGATTAAAGGAGTTTTGGATAATGAATATATTCCTAAGCTCGTATCCTTATTAGATAACCTTTGTTTAATTGCTGAGAAAGAGAAAAGAACAGTAATGTTAGGAAGGACGCATGGGCAACCCGCTTCTCCCACAACTTTTGGAAAAGAAATAGCAAACTATCTTGAACGGTTCAGGAAAGAAGTGCTATGTCTGAAACAGATTAAACTTCCTGCGAAACTTAATGGAGCTGTAGGAAATTATAATGCACAAGTGTTTGCCATGCCTGAAGTGAATTGGCTAGATTTTACAGAAAACTTTATCCAAGAGATAGGCTTTGAAGTAAACTTATTGACAACGCAAATTGAGCCTCATGATGGAATCTCTGAACTATTTAGCCATATGATCCTTATCAATAATATTCTAAGAGATCTCTGTGTAGACCTTTGGCTATACACATCAATGAACTACTTGTTACAGAAGAAAAATCCTCATGAAGTTGGATCGTCAACAATGCCGCATAAGATCAATCCCTGGAGGCTTGAGAATGCAGAAGGAAATACTGTTGAGGCGAATGCAAGGTTCACAAGCTTCATCAACAAGCTGCAGAATTCTAGGTTACAACGGGACCTTTCTGACCATGCTGCGCAGAGGTCAATGGGGGCAGCTATAGCACAATCTTATATTGCTATTTGTGGGGTTAATGAAGAGTTAGGACGGCTTAAACCTGACAGAGACAAGATGTTGTACGATCTTTCAAGAAACGGCGCGATACTTACAGAGGCTGTACAGACCTTACTAAGGAAGGAAGGGCGTAATAATCCATATGAACTGATGAAGGATTTCTCAAGAGGAAATGAGTGTACTGTAGAGGATTTGCATAGATTTGTTGGAGGATTAGATATCGATCAGGAAATTATTGAAAGGATTAGAAGCTTAAGACCAGAAGATTATATTGGCTTTGCGCCAGAACTTGCTGAGATTGCTGTCTCCAGATGGAAAGAAATTAGGGATGATACAAGAAAAATTACATAAATGTTATAAATCTCACAATAATCCCTATCTTAGAAATGCAGACTGTAAGGCTAAGATTCACAAAGATTGAACTTATTGATTATAATCGGAGAGATAACGTCTTGAAAGTCCATTTCTTTTTTGAAGAGAACGGTAAACTGAACTATGTTGCTGACAATTTATCTATGACTGAGGATCTAGGTGAATTTGTCAAAGATTTTCTTTCTTCTTTAAGAACAACCTACAAGAAGAAGTATGAGAACAATTCTTATGATAATGATATCCTTAGTGGTTACGTGAATGTTCTACTTGAAGAAAAAGAAGATGGACATACTGAAACAAAACTCTTCAATGCTCTCCGGAAATTTAGGGAAAAAATAAGAGGTTTCCGAACAACAAGATCTGCTGAAGGGTATATGGACAAGTATCATCAATTGCAAGGACAAAGCGTTGATCTATGATTCTTTATCGTAATGGTTATATCCTGAGCTTCTTAGAATATATTTTCGAACAAACGAGATTTTATAAATCCCTTGAGTTTAATCTTTACTTAACAACAGGGCGGTTGTAGAAAAAGAGGTGATATGGGCAATTTTCCTGTGAATCATTAGTAAGGTTTATAAAGAAACTATATTTCTTGGAACTCTATGACAGACCTCATTGTAGTTGTATCAACTGGAAAAGGCACTTGGAAAGAAGTCACTGAACTCATAAACCAAGATAAATGGGACACTGTGTATATAGTTACCAGCAAATTCGGGACTGAAAAGTTTACTTCAATAAGCAAAGATCAAGAAAAAGTTTATGTCCTTATTGATCCAGATCAAGATATACAGATGATGAAAGAAAGGATTGTCATACAGCTGAAAGATAAACTAAAAACAGAAGTCGGTGTTAATTTCTTGTCTGGCTCTGGAAAAGAGCATATGGCATTACTAGGAGCTTTGTTCTCTTTGGGTGTAGGGGTAAGGATGGTGGTGCCTGGTTTGGAAAAACCTGAAGAGATTTAACAGAATTTTATATCTTTGAAAACCTTTTCACATACTGAACACGGATCTTCCCTATAAACCATTGCATCTTTTTTTTCATATGTTCCTAAGGATTTTGCTGTATCAACTAAATTCTGGTTCCTTACTTTGCTTTCTTCCGGCCAAGTAAACTCCCGGCATAATTTCTTCAAGATATCATCAGACCTTACCCTTTTCATAATCCCATCCAAAGACTCATCGACTAGGGATCCTATAGGAGAAGGCATATTATGACAGCAAACATAAACTAATCCTTTAAGGTCTACTGTTAAATTAGACGGGGAAGCGTTACAATTATACCCTTTTCTCTTATTTTTTTCAGGCAGATTCTTAGCCCTACCGACGGCAATACCAGTACTGCCAACATCCGTCTTAGTAAACATTATAGGATTAAACTTTCTTACCACATCAGATAACTTGTTCCTAGCAAGGACCAGTGGCCCCTTATGATTATCGATATTGATGCGTTTCCAATAATCCAATCCTTGCTCCTTATGAAAAATGTCCACACTCCCAAAATTTATCACCGTAACACCTCTATCATAAAGGTCTTTTAAAATTTTGTAAGTCCTTTCTACATCACTTACCCACGAGCCATTAGTCTGAAGTTCGACTATGAAGCCCTTTAATTTATCTTGGCGTTTTTGCAGCAATGATAGAGCATGATTCAGTCTCCTCCTCCTTGTCATAGGTTCGCCACCAGATAACTTTACCCTGGCAACGTCAGAAGTAAGGTTATCTATCACAGCCCCCATATCCTTAGCAGTCATAGTATAGCTGCCAGGGCCACAGCTGTAGCAGCAGTGTAAACATGATAAATTACAATTATCTGTGAAACGTAAATATATATCAACCATTTTCTCCAAAAACAGATCTCTACTATTTAAAGCTTTGGGGTGTTTATTTACTTAATTGTAGTAAAATAGAGAGATCTTTAAAGAAACCCTATACTCGTACATAATCTCTAAGGAAAAAATTCAAATATGAGAAGAAAAATATGAAAGTTATGTCCATCATTTAACATAAACCCAAGCACAGAAATATATAAAAACAAGCCCTTACAAGGTAAGGTTATCGGGGTGAAAAATGAATTTATTCAAAAACATGCTTTCTGCAGAAGAATCACTGTTTGTCAATGAGATAGCACTAGATTTCGACTATCTTCCTAAACTTCTTCCACATAGGGACCACCACCAATTTGAAATGGCAACCTGTATAAAACCATTATTCCAGAAACGGAGTGGCAAGCATATCCTGATAACAGGAAAGCCAGGAATAGGTAAGACAGCCGCAACCAGGTTTGTCCTAAGGGACATGCACAAGGAAACAGACAAGATTATGCCCATCTATATCAATTGCTGGAAAAAGGATACAGCGCATAAGGTCGTAGTTGAGATTTGCAACCAGCTGAATTATAAATGGGTGATAAATAAGAAGACGGATGAATTATTGACTGCAATATCTGAGATTCTGAACAAGAAAGCTGCCGTCTTTGTTCTAGATGAGGTCGATAAGCTTGAAAGCGAACAGATCATCTATCAACTTTTAGAGGATATCTATCATAAATGCTTATTTCTCATAACTAATGAAAAGGACTGGCTAGCCAAATTAGATACAAGAGTAAGGTCAAGACTTATACCAGAATTAATGGAATTTGAGCCATACAATTACCAAGAAACTTGTGATATCCTAAAGCAAAGGGTCGAGTATGCATTTGTTCCAGGAGTGTGGGGTGAGGATGCCTTTGAGCAAATAGTTGAGAAAACAGCTAAATTAGAAGATATCAGAACAGGGATATTCTTGCTCAAGGAAACAGGGACCATTGCAGAGAACAGAAGCTCGAGGAAGATAGAGCTACAGGATGCGGAAAAAGCAATATCCAAGCTTGAAAGCTTTAAGATCAGGGATTCTAAGGATCTTACGGACAGTGAAAAAGAAATTCTGACTTTAATAAAAGAACATAGCGGTAATAACATGACTGAAATCTTTGAAATATACAATAAGCATGACAATGTTTCTTATAGGACCTTCCAAAGGCGTATTAAGAATTTAGAAGAATCAGGGCTTATCAGGACAGAAGAAGGGTTTGGTCGAGGCAAAAGCACTAACCTTTATCCTGTAACACCTGAGAAGTAATAGGTTTTTACTGGACACGCGACAACCGTGCGCGCAGCACTTATAAAGAGTTCTGATATTATACTATTTAGTCCAAAAAAAGGGGCTTTCTGAAAAGGAGGTGAAATAATATGTTATTCAGAACTAGCGAGAGCTATATGACATGGGAAGAATATGCACTCATGATACAAAGACGCGAAAGGCTGCTGTTCATAGATCGAACTGCACGCAGGTCCATAGACAATTATTGGAAAAATAAGGGGGTGTTAAATTGATTGACCTAAGCAAAGAGACTATACAGAAAATATTCAGCGAACAGCTGAGAGATTTACCAATGGAGAGGGCACAAATATGAAATATGATATATACTCAAGGGAAACACGGGAAGAGCTTCTAGAACAAGATGCTATAACAGCAATGGAAGACCTTTTCATGCGCGGTTACGAAGAAGCATTGGCATGAGGAAGGATAAGTTGCCCTAAAACCCTCCCCATTTTTTTATTTCTTATATTAAAAATCTACTTCTGACCTAGACAAATATGAGAACTAGGCGTCCTGAACATTTTTACAATCCTCATATCTAAAGAAGTCAGAATGCACCTAATCTCACTTTTATCATACGCCCTAACAAATGTGAACCTGTCCTTTCTCCCCATTATATAACCATCATTGAAAGGTTGTCCCTTAGGCTTAACATATGTATTAATATCATTCTGATTTCTCAAAGACAACACTAAGTAGCCACCTGTTTTTAATGAAGCAGATACTTTCTCCAAAACATCCATCCTCTGTTCATGAGTTGGCAGTACCTGGATGACAAAATTCAGTAAAGCAGCATCATATTTATCTGAAGGTATGTCTGATGCCAGGGCGCTTAATTCATTTGCCAAGCTTTCATCTATCCGTAAAACCTGTTCTTCAGTATCAACTGCATCTACAACAAAGCCTTCTCTCGTAAGAAACAAAGCATCCCTCAAATACTTCCCACAACCATAATCAAGAACCTTGCTTATTTGCTGTTTTGTGAAGAAGGGTAAAATTTCCTCCCTCATAATCTTATTAGGTTTAGTCTTTGTAGATGAAAGATGGTAAGCTATATCTTCAAGAGCAATATCCATAAAAAACTCATTTTTTCAGTATTTATATCTTTTTCCGAACAAACCGAAATTATTTAAAAGTTAAACAATTCTAAAGCCTTAACATGAAAATCTTAGCCTTTGTAGACACACATGGAGACAAGAAAGCAGTGAAACAACTAATCAAGAAAGCAAAAAATGTCGACTTGATGATATGCGCAGGTGATATCTCTGACTGGGGTACAAAAGAAAAAGAAACACTTGATGCTTTACAAAAGGCGAACAAACCTATGATTCTTCTACCAGGGAACCATGAGTTTGAAGACAGCCTCATGCAGCTCTCAAAAAAATATGATTACATAACTTATCTACATAAAGCGAGCTATGAGGTAGACAATTACCTTTTCTTTGCTTATGGGAGTGGAGGGTTTGCTCTTGAAAATAAGGATTTTGAAAAAACAGCAAAAGAATTCAAGAAGACTATAAAGAAAGATAACATAGTAATTCTAATAACGCATGGACCACCTTATGGCACAAAACTTGATCATCTTCCTGGGCTAGGCTTCAGAGGGTGTAAGTCATTAAGAAAATTCATAGCCGAAGTAAAGCCAATGCTCCATATCTCGGGACACTTGCATGAAACTGCGGGAGATACTGAAGTCTTGGACAAAACAGTCCTAGTAAACCCTGGACCATACGGCAAGATCATCGAAGTGTGAGCTTCCTTCCAATGAAATCTTTTTTTGCTAAAAGAACAACTCGAGAATTTTCTTTTTCATCAATTATCTTAAGAGAAGAATTTTTACAGATATTTTCAGCAAAGTCCTTTATCTCAAAATGCCTGGGCATAGATTCATAAGGGACACGATACTGCGCGTAACCTACCGGCATCCCCGCTTTCAATTCAACAAACTTAATATCTAAAGGATCTAAAATCTTTGCATATTCTTCAGGGTTTAGCATATTCATTCCTTTCAGAAGAGTTAGGCGAACTGTACTCCTCTTGAAGTTTTGTAATATGTCCAAAGACTTAGCTAATCTTTTCCACCCATCACCAACAAAAGGATTGCAGACTTCCTGGTACAAAACCTTATTAGGAGCAGGAAGCGTAACATAAACTTGGGTTGGTTCATGCGCAATAAGGCGCTGCAACATTTCTGGACGCATGCCATTCGTTACGATAAACGAAGTCATCTTACGTTCAGAAATTTCATCAACAAGTTCAGGAAGCAGAGGGTACATAGTAGCATCTCCAGCCAATGAAAGAGCCACATGTTTGGGATTCATGGCTTCTTCAAAAAACTGAGATTGTGTATCTTCATTCCCCCCAAATCCCTGTAAGTACTTTCTCTGTTCTTTGACAAAACTATCTAAAATAAATTTAGGATTATCTGGATTCTTAACATCTGCAGGCAACGTATAATCCAGGGTTCTCCAGCAGAACTTACACTTATGCAAGCAATTCAATAAGCTAACACTCGCCTGTATACAGCGATGGCTCTTTATACCATAAAATGTATTTTTGTAACAAACATCTTTTCCAGTAATGGATCTCTTACACCACAAACAGACCTTAATAGCCGAATGGCTCCCTACAAGCCTATAGCCTTGTTTTTCAAGGTCACATCTGATTTTATCATCCATGAGAAATTTGAGAGAAATAAGACCTTTTTAAGTCTTGTGTTTGAAATTATAAAAAATAAAAAAAATTAATCAAAAAACAGTCTATCTTTTCTTCTTCTTAACAGCTTTCCTTTTCTTAGCAGCTTTTTTCTTAACTACTTTCTTTTTCTTAACTGCCTTTTTCTTCTTAGCTGCTTTCTTCTTCACTACTTTCTTCTTCTTAACAGCTTTCCTTTTCTTAGCTGCTTTTTTCTTAACTACTTTTTTTTTCTTGACTGCTTTTTTCTTCACAGCTTTCTTCTTTGCAGCTTTTTTCTTCGCTACTTTTTTCTTTGCTGGTTTCTTTGCTGCTTTCTTTTTCACTGCTTTCTTTTTTCTGATTAAAGCCATCATATCACCTCTCTTTTTTTAATAAAAATTTAATTCTTAATAGCCATACATATTATAAAAGCCTTTCTATTTTAAAAAATTCTTTGAAAATTTGCAAACAATAATTTTTTTGTTTTAATCTCATCCAACTTTTTCAATTTAGAAATTTTTTTGACAACATCAACAACAAAACAAGGCTCATTTCTTCTTCCACTAACCGAAGAAAGATAAGGGGAATCTGTTTCCGACAATAAATTATTCATAGAAATTTTTTTTACCATTTCTTGAAACTGTTTTGAATTTACAACTATAGGAGGTATAGAAAAAAAGAACCCTTGGTCTTCTGCAATCTTAGCAATCTTGAACTTTCCGCAAAAGCAATGCAACACAATTTTCTTAACCCTAGATGAAACAAGCATATCAACAACATCCTTTTCAGCATTTCTTGAATGGACTATCAACGGCACATCTAACCTTTCAGCGATAGAGATAAATTTCTCAAATGCATTAACTTGTCTTTTCTTATCATGCTCATGGTAATAGTCTAACCCAACCTCCCCTACCGCCACAGGCTTATTTTTCACAATAAACTCTATTTCTTCATCCAAATTATCCTCCCCCATCCCTTGAGCAAAACCCGGAAAAACACCTAATGCAGGCCTTATAATGTCAAATCTCCTTGCCAACTCCAAAGTCTTACGATTGCTCTTAACGTCTATACCATTGTTGATTATAACCTTAACACCAGCAGCCTCCGCCTTCGATATAACATCCACTATATCACCATCAAATTGCTTATCATCCAAATGAGCATGAACATCAACAAACATAGATAATCAAACTGGATAAAACTTCATAAACTTTACGGTCAAGAAGTTTTATAAACCTACATAGATTATTTCAAAAGTAAAGATGAAAAACATATACATTGTTGCTCAAGAGTTTCAGACTCCTGGAAACTGCGGAGCGCTAGCTAGAGTAATGAAAAACTTCAACCTGCAAAATCTTATATTTCTCAACCCAAAATGTAATCATCTTGCTAAGGAATCATTAGACAGAGCCACACACGCAAAAGGCATTCTCAAAAAATCAAAAGTTATCAAATCATTCAAAGAACTTATCAAAAAATTTGATTATGTTATTGGGACAACTGCCATGGTGGGTAAAGACTATAACATATCACGAAACCCCTTGACACCTGAAGAATTTTCACAAAAAGTAAACAAGAAAAATAAGTTTGCCATAATCATAGGCCGGGAAGGAGAAGGGTTAAACAATGAAGAACTAAAGATGTGTGATTTTACTATCACAATTCCTTCGTCAAAAAAGTATCCTACTCTTAATGTCTCACATGCGGCCAGCATAATATTCTATGAACTTTTCAAACATAGTAAAGACAAAAAAGTCGCTGAGCATATCAAGTCTGCCTCAGGAAAAGAAAAAGAAGTATTGCTGAGTCTTATACATGAAGCTATAGAGAATATGGGGTTCAGGACAGAGGACAACAAGAAAACTCAAAAAGCAATATGGAAGAGGATAATCGGCAAAAGTATGATGAACAAAAGAGAAGTGTTCGGGTTATGCGGATTCTTCAGGAAGATAAGATGAAAGCCATATTTTTACTCTCAGGGGAAAACCCAAAACTTGCAGTTGAGGAGATCAAGGCAATAACTAACCTGAGAAATCCCCGAAAAATAGGAAGTGTGCTTATTGCGAACTGCAAAAAAACAGATTTTTCCACACTCGCCTTCACACATAAGGCCTATGAACTAATTTTCATCTGCTCAGAAAAGAATCTAGACAAACAGCTGAAGAAGATCAACTGGCAGAGACAATACAAGAAAGACTTCTATGTAAAAGCCGTAAATAAGAAAATTGAGATCAATAGACTGGCCGACCCTATATGGGATAGAATCAAAAACCCAAAAGTCAATACCACAAATCCCACAACCCGCATAGAGTTTCTGTTCTACGGAGGACAAGTCATCTGCGGACGGTTAATACAAACTATTGATGGAAAATTCGAAGAGAGAAAAGCACACCTCAGACCAGGATTCCATCCAACATCATTGCATCCAAAACTTGCAAGAGCATTAGTCAACTTATCAAAAGGCAAAAAGATAGTTGACCCATTCTGTGGTACTGGAGGGATTCTGATAGAAGCAGGGCTAATAGGCAAAAAAATAATCGGCATGGATATAGACCAAAAGATGCTTGAAAGAACAAGAACCAACCTCGAGCATTATAAAATCAAAAAATACAAGTTAGTACAAGGTGATGCCACACTAAAGATTCCAAAAGGGGATGCCATTGTTACAGACCCACCATATGGAAAAGGGTCAAGGATGAGTGAAAAAAAACTGTATGAGAATTTTTTCGAACAAGCCTATGATACGCTACCTGACAAAAAGAGAATAATCTTGATGCTTCCAAGCAGTGTAAGAGTTAAAAACAAATTTAAAAAACTGAAAACCCTCCCTTTCTACATCCATAAGTCATTGACAAGAAACATTATGATATTGGAAAAAGTATAATTTTAGACCAAAGCAACAATGAATACTAAGCCCTGAAGTATCCACAGAATCAACTTCCATAACCACGGTAACAGATTGATTATTATCAGAGCTAAACAGATAAATGAAACAATTGACCACAACTTCTTTGCTCTTGCTTCAGACTTCAAAAGAAATGTCCCGGCAAGCAAAAACATCTTTCCCCCATCAACAGGACCCAATGGCAAAAGATTGAACAACCCCACACCAAGATTAATCATAAAAAGCCATAAAACTAAGATGTTCAACCACATGAATACGGAAGGGACCCAAGAAAGCGAAGGCCAACTGATGATAGAATACTTCTGCCCAAATCCAGTTATGCCAACAAAAGCAAGAGACTTGTTATCAGGATTCTCTACTGTAACAACAGAATAATTTCCTTCGTCTGTACTAAATAAGACTTTACTATGTGGCTTAATCTTAGATGTCACATCAGCAAAAGACCTGAAATCAGGCGTAGCAAAACCATTGATTGAATTTATAACAAAAGGCACAGTTATATTGGTCGCCCCCATAGGATAACCTCCCATAGTAGCGCCTACCATTATTCCTGATGGTGTAAATAGCGCAGCCTGCAAAGGACCCAAAGCAAATATCAACAACAAAAGAAACACAAACCCTAGAATAAGATTAGAAAAAGGGCCGGCAGCAAATACAGAAAGCTGTTTCATCTTGGATGACTTCGCAAGCTTTGCCTCATTAGGCTCTACAAAAGCAGCAAGCAAAGGACCAAGAAAAGCAAAGCCAGAACTCTTTATGGCTATTTTATATCTTCTGGCCAGGACACCATGCGAAAATTCATGCACAACAGCGACTATGAAAATTGCAATGATCCAATGCCAAAACGATAAATCAGGAACACCTGGTATAGAAACTCCAGGCAATACTGGAGCCAAAGGGGGAACTGTCCCTGGAACTACAAGGAACTTTGCTGTTTCCTTAATCATAAATATAAGTATGAAAGCCATCCCACCAAACCCAACAACAACACCTAAGTAGCCGAACCATTTAACAACCCAAGGGAACTTACGAGCGATATTATCCATCGCCTTCAATCCCAACTTTGTCTTGTAAAGTACAAAGAAACGATTCTGCACCGTAAAACGGTGCCTATACTTTTTGAAAATAATTAAGATAATAACATAGAATATTATTAGTGAAATAGCGTCCCAATTCATTTAATTAACCCTTTAAACATTTAAAAAGAAAACTAATATATAATTCTACCTGTTCTTCTTAATAGGACGAAAGTGCTTACTTCCACAGTTCTTACAACTTATCTTCCTCATAAGAACACGACTCATATCCGTCTTGACCTTTGTCTTACAATTTTTACAGACAAATATTCTATTAAACAATCTATTTATTGCAGCGTCAAATTTTGCCATTTTCTTATTTCACCTGTTTGAGCATCTTATCTCCAAGCACCAACCAATAAACAACTTGACCACCCTCAACAACCTGCCCTTTTAATTCATCAGGAATATCAAGATCAAATGTCTCAAAGGATTCCATATCCATAACACTTACCTTGTCCGGCTGAACTGAAAGTACTTGTGCTGTCTTTTTTTCTATTATAGGTGTATCAACTTTGTCGTGGCCTGGTAAGATTGTTATTATTTTCCTACCATCTTTTATCGAAACAGCTTCAACCCTACATTTTGCGTGTCCGTGTTTACCTGGTCTGGATGTCTGAATGCTTTTAACAATACAAGCTAAACCTTCAAGAACTACGTAGCGCCCTACTTTAAGTTCTGTCGCATGTATCTGTTTCGTATCCATTAGAAAATGAAAAAACGGAAGAGGTTTATAAAGTTATTGGTAGGATGAGTCATAATCAAGGCATTATTATCACCTTAACCTGCAGGAAAACAACAAAAGTGTTAAAAGTAATGGTTCAAACACCATGAATATGCCTCCAAAGAAGAATCTAGAAAAAAAAGTTAAAAAAATGGCTGTTGGAGAGATGGGGTATATTCCTGCATGCAATATTCTTTTCGATAAGGAAAACAATGATGCCTGGATAGATAGATCGATTAAAATATCTAGATCAAAAAGAGGAGAAGATGTATCGGTAGAAAAGTTATCTAAGAAAGGCTATAGAGTAGACATCCGAAGTGTTGCTAGATATGACTGGGAGGAAGAAGAGCTAATGCATCTACAAGAAGACAAGGATTTTGTAAAGATAAAAGTGTTGATTGGCGAGAGGGTTAGACTTAAAAATAAGATGAGGTATCATGCTGTAGATAAAGCAGAGTTTGCCCATGTTCTGAAACCGTTGGATGCCTTGTTTTTTCCTCCTGAACTAGACAATGAAGTCTTTGAAAGGAGTGGGCTTGCAAATTTATTGTATGGGGAAGAGCCTGCTTACAGCGGATTTATATTACATGGTGTGCCTGGAACTGGGAAGTCTGAATGGCTAAGGTCAATTGCTGAATGCTATAGGAGATCCGGAGCAGCAGCAATAAGAATAAATTTAGCACAGACTTGTGAAAAGTGGATAGCTTCATTCGGAAGAAACCTTGACGATAAGTTCAAGGAAGCACTAGAGGAAAGTTTCAAAAGAGATATGCCTACTTTCCTCTATATTGATGAAGGTACTGCAGCAATAAAGGCTGTTACAAATGAAACTGAAGGAAGATATTACCAAGAAGCAATAGATATTATGAAAACTTATATCTGCAATTACAGGCAACTTGTCGTAGGAGTAACAACCAATGAGATAGATGTTAATTTAGATGATGCTTTAGTTAGGGAGGGAAGGCTGAAAACGATAGATGTAGGATTGCCCAAATCTCGTGAGGTTCGAGGCATGTGGAAGTATTTTATAAAAAAACATGAACTGCTTGGAGGGTTGACCAAAGGACAGCTGACAAAATTAACAAATGTCAGCAAAGGATTTCCTGGAGCGTTTATTGAAGAGATATGCAGGACATATATAAGCGTGTTGCGCGGAGAGTTAATGCAGAAAACAACCTCTACCAAATTATTAAGACACGCTGTACAGAAAGGTGAATATATCTGTGAAGAGGAATTAAGGTCTGTGGTAACGTTCAATGATTTTTTTAAAACTGTCACAAGAAAAGCCAAAAGCAAATCATAAGCGCTTAAGAACTTCTTTCAAAGCTTCTTTTGGGTCTATATCGTCCCCCCTTTTATTCTTTTTTTTAGAAGGAGTAAGATCCATTAAAGCCTTCTCTAAAATCTTTATTTTCAAACCCATATCAAACACTTGTTTAGAAAGGATAGATAAGGCGCACCATAACTGACCGTTAGCTGTATTATCTGCTTTTTTATATGCTTGCCTCTGTTTAGCAGATTCAGAAACCAAGGCCTCAAGATGGTCCTGTATCAAGGGATCAACATAAGAACGCCAATCACTTCCCATAGATATATAGTATTTTGTAGATTTATAAGGGTTTTGGAGTTCAGATTTTATGCATCTTTTATAAAAAGATTTAAATAGAGAACAATAATTTTTCTTAAAATATGACAGAAAAAATCAAGAAAGGAGATTGCATCCAAATAAAATATGTAGGCAGAGTAAAGGAAAGCGGCATAGTCTTTGACCTTAATGATGAAGAAACAGCAAAGAAGGAACAATTATATAATCCACAGATAGACTATAAGGGAACAATTATATGCATCGGCGAAGGGGATGTCATAGAAGGTTTGGATGAAGCGCTTGTTGGAAAGGAAGCTGGCAAGAAGTATACAATTGATGTTGGGGCAGAAAAGGCATTCGGGAAAAGAGATGTAAGCCTGTTTAAATTAGTACCATTATCAAAATTCAAGGGGGAAAACATTAGGCCTATGCCAGGACTACAAGTGACGATTAATAATCAACCAGGATTGATTAAATCTGTAAGCGGAGGGAGAGTCATGGTTGACTTCAATCATCCTTTGTCCGGAAAAGAAGTAAGCTATGAGGTCACTATTGAAAAAGTGGTGACGGATGAAAAAGATATAATTGAAGGTTACTTGAAAAACTTAGCGAATTTGAAACAGGTTGACGTTGAAGTTAAGGAAGGCAAGGCTGTCGTGAAGTTGGATATTCCTGAGCCTTTGAGGAAAGATCTTGAAAATAAGATAAAGAAAAGAGCGCCTAAACTGAAATCCGTGAAATTTATTGTTGAGAAGCCTAAGAAGTGATTCTATTTTACACCCCTTGAAGCTCTTTCAAGACAATTTATACTCCAGTAAGCATGGTCAAATGCTAAGCCTATTGGCAAAAGTATTCCTTCTTCAGGAAGATAAACTTTTGTTCTAGAACTACCTTTTCTCATTTCTTGTGGGAGTTCTTCAAATGATCTGCCATACATGTATCTTGTGAATGAATTAGGTAAGCTTTTCAAATCCACATAATCTTTTGATGGAACTCCTCTAATGTCAAAACTTACCCCCTCACTGCAAATTATAATATTATCAATACTAGTATCGTATTTGTTTCCATCCCATATCAAATTACTAGGATCAAGATAACAGTGCAAGATGTCCCCAATTCTTACCGCAGCCATACTCAACCATTCACTGTAACTTCTGACTAAATCCTCTCTTAAGTCATCAAACGCATTATCCAACTTTTCATCCAGATGATCAATTATCAACCCAAAAACTTCCATTGGCCAAGGGTGCCTTTCATAACCTCGAGCTTTCAATCTTTGGAGGCTTTCATCAAAAGTCAAAAATTCCCTAAACTTCTTTTGTTCCCAATCCACCATCTGATATGTTTTTTCCATATCAGGAGTTACTAAACTACAATCTGGATCTATTAAATGTGCTGAAATTCTATATGCTTCCCTGTTTTGTGGTATCTGACTTTCACTAGAAGGG
>CAZUKZ010000007.1:0-30831 GCA_964621125.1 Candidatus Woesearchaeota archaeon | reverse complement strand
ATTCGCCAACTTGTTCTAACTAGTGACATATGTCATGACCCAATACACTTTTTTAAAATACCAGAAAACCCCAACTCAGGAAACATTCATAATACTTATAAAAGTTCTAATTTTTTAACCCTACAATACCCTTATAAGTTTTCCCACCCACACACCCCTTATGCAAAAAAAACTTAAGTCAAACATCTGGAAGTATTTCCTATTCTTACTAACCAATAGAAGGAATTATGTTCCTATACTTTCAATCTATTTCCTCTCACTTCCAAGCACCACCGCCCAACAGATAGGATTCTACACAGGAATCGGTTGGCTCGCAGGTTTCCTCCTGGAAATACCATCTGGATACATATCAGATAAACTAGGGCATAAGAAAGCCTTGATCCTAGCAAAATTTTCTATGTTATTTTCAACACTTTTCTTTGTTTTTGGAAAAGGAATGTTTCATTTCATCTTTGGTTCAGGTTTTATGGCATTAGGTTTTGCGTTCACTTCAGGGACAGCTGGAGCTTTTCTGCATAATACTTTAGTGAAACTGAAGAAAGAAAAGAGTTACAGTAATATTAGTGGTAAGATTGGAGCAAAGGTCTCATTTATCTCAGCCGGGATGATTCTCCTACTACCTTTATTGACAAAGATTTCCCTAGTTATGCCAATTAAGATCTACCTGATTTTTGATATCATAGGAATTATAGTCGGGTTTCTATTGTACACCCCCAAAATGAAATATTCTGCTGAAGATGAGGAAGGGGAAAACATATTGTCACAGTTGAAAAGATTTAGGGGGACAGGATTCTATATCACTTCATTGTTCATAGGGATCATAGCAGGCATCTTGACTGGGATTACCCCATATAAGGAACTTTTTGTTAAGGAACTAGGTTTTCCAATTATTTTTATAGGCTCAATAATGGCTGTTTCAAGATTAGTATGGTTTGTTGTAGGACATAATCTCAATGTTCTGAAGAAGATTAGTGTGAAAAGATTATTTTTTTATGAGATATTTATCTTTTCAGGGCTTGTGATAATAGCTTCACAGTTAAGCAATCCTTACATAGTTGGACTTTTGCTTGCGATATCTATAGGTTACTATTATGGAAGGAATCCTATTGTTGAAGGATATTACCTTGATAACTTCTTATTAAACAGGAGATATAAAGCAACAATGCTATCCATTAAGCAGCAGGTTAAGAATGTAATTCAATCTGGAGTAACCTTTGTTATAGGCTTTGTCATGGCAATATCTTTCAGCTTGGGTTTCTTGGTTGCTGGAGTCAGCATGTTGGTGGTGGTGTTGGGAATCTATCCTTTCATGAAGAAATATCTTAAATAGGGTTTTTGAGGGGAAAATTTATAAATAAATGAAAAAAACAATTCTAGAAATGGTTAAAAAAACATACTTCCTGGGAAAATTTAAAGAAGGCTCAGATTTCGAAGGAGATTTCCTAGTTGGAATTCGTCGTCAAGGACAAGGAACTGTTCCCCTTTCTGAAGATACACCTAATGGGGTCAAAAATGAGGTTACAACAAGAGTAGTATATAATTTAGGGGAATTGAGAGGATACCTTATGGCTGTATCAGGAGAATTTAAGTTTGAAGGATTTGATGTAGATTTTAAGACATGGGACGCCACTGCAGACGTCATATTTGATAGATATCTATCTGACATTCCAGGTTTCAAAGGAAACATCCGGGGCTTAAACCCTACTGATCTAACGGGATTGAGTAAAATAGTGGGCTTACATATTGATAATTAGGTTCATTTAATAATTTGAAAAAGTATAACACTTAAGTCTGATTTTGTCTAGAAATGATTAATACAAATAGAACTCTTTAGTTTTTATCAAGATGGATAAAGACCTGATTAAAATAACTTTAAAGGAATTGGTTCAAGCGAACAGAGTTTTTAGTGAGGAGTTTAAGGAAGACCGTGAAACTATTGCTTGGCCCATGTATGAAAATACACAAAGAAGGTTAGAGCCGCTAATCGATAAAGTATTTTTCTACGTTGACGGAAAGATCAATGAAAGAAAACCTTTGATATTATGCTTTCCAAACCAGGGACTAGGTCATGAAGGATCAATTTCAGATAAATATTTTGTTCCTAGTTCTAGAGTTTGGAGAATGGAAATTCATGACTTGGATGTTTCTTTCAATTTTCCTTTCGCAAACATTGGTGGTTTCAAATTTTCAAATCAAAATGTGGGAAGACTGTTCACTCCTTCAGAATCTGGTTGGGAAAATAATCAAGTAATTATGGTACCTCATCAATATATTACTCAAGGAATCTGGGATAAGAAAGGGAAATATCTCAAGACAATAATTGATTATAAGTTGTCTATCAAAAAACATTAACCTTATAGGTTAGATTATAGATTAACAATTTTTAAGAGAAACATTAATAAATTGAAAGTAAATATCTTTTAATAAAATGATGATAACTTATGATATGGGCAGACCTAGGCCTATACCTCCACCACTCCCTCCACTACCAGATGGTACATTACAATTAGATAAACCGCTTCCGATATATGTACCTCCTCCACGACCTAAACCAAATAGTACAATAAAACTTAAACAACAAACACTTGAGTCAACAGTACTAAGAATATATAACTAATTTTAGGGATCGCTAGAATATAGATTTACTACTATCTTTTCAAAAAACCTTGATCTTGTCAACATACACCGTACGTGTAGGAAAAGGTATACCTATCTTTTCTTTATTTAAGGTATTGTAAATGACTTCTGTCGCTTTCACTTTGGTCGAGTATGCTTTGTTGTAATGATCCACCCACACCCGACACACGAAGTTTAACGAAGACTCACCCATCTCCAAAAAATTCACTGAAGGCTCAGGATCCTTAAGCACATGTTCAACATTTTTCATGGCATTCAATACTACAGCCTTGACTTTCTCGATATCTGAACCGTATTCAACACTGAAATTTATGTTGGCTCTTGCTTTTGGATCAGGTAAAACGAAATTCTGTATTTGAGAATTAACTAATTTGCCATTAGGTATGATTATCACTTCATTATCAAACGTCCTTAGTTTCGTACTCCTAAGGCCTATGTCTTTGACTATTCCAGAAGTTTTATCATTTATTTTAATTTTATCTCCCACCTTAATGTTTTTGTCAAGTATCATTGCTATCCCCCCGAAAAGATTCGCTAAACTATCTTTCACAGCAAACCCTATAGCTAACCCGGCAATACCCAACCCTGCCATCAATCCAGTGATGTCAACATTCCACCTTTTCAAAATGATTAAAAAAACTATTATATAAATTACTACAGATATTGTTTTATGGGCCCATGGTAACAGGTCATCATCCAGAGTGGCTTTGGTTTTTTTGGCCCACTTCTTTCCCCAACTGCTGACAAATATGGATGAGACTCTGGCAACTATCACACCGACACCCAAATAGATTAATGAAAGCACAGTATTCCCTAGATAGAACGATACTTTTTCAGAAAGTTCCAGATGAGTTAAACCGAAATACACCCCTAAGAATATCAATAGGTAGAATATAGGATGATTAACCGCCTCAATTAACTTATCATCAAGATTAGTTTTTGTTTTTTTGACTAAAAATAAGATATATCTCTTAATTATGAAAACAACAATATAAGCTAGAATAAAGAACGTAAGAAACATCAAGAATGCGTAAATATAATTGTTAGTGACCAAGAAAGCTAACTTAGTGCCTTTGATAAAACTCAACAAGTTAGCGTAATATGTCATGTATGATACTAGATGAACATTATTTATATAAGTTGTTGTTTTTAGCAAATATGCTTTTCCTTTACCCTAAAGATAGTAACAGCGATTATTACCAAGAACATTGCAGGAATAAGAGCATACGTTAAGCTGATTGAAGCAATCCACCCAATAAGCAGTATTATTGGCATATCTACAAGATTTTGGAATATAGAAACTAATGATAATGCAGTTGCCCTATTCTTTGAACATATATGTACATTCAAGTATTTTGAAAATAACGGTTCTCTAAAGTTCAAAGGGATGATTATACAGAAGAATACCACAATATGTACAATTGGATTCTTTGTTAAAAGGAATATCACTGCAGCAATCAAAGGTATAAACGCTGTCCATCTAAGTAAGGAGAGAATCCCAATTTTCTTCTCAAAATACTCCACCTTCTGTTTCAACATATACAGTATCCCATGACTTGACGCAAGCAATATACCAAATAAAGCCACAGGGATGAGGAGTGTTGAACTAAAGTAAGGCTGCCACATCCGCCAGTATGCTACAAATAGTAAAAATATAAAGCCTTTGTTTAATGCAAGGCTCAATATTATTCTATTGCTCTTCAATAGTTTGAAAGAGTTTTTCAAAAGTTCCAATGAACTCTTTGTCTGTCTCTTATGGTGCTCAGGCTCTTCCAACGATAATGCAAATATAAATGAAATTATGTGTCCAACCAACCCCATGAACAATAAAACTAAGAACTGTTGTTCTGTCAAGCCTCTTGCGATAACCGCACCAACTATTGGAAATATAAAAGATGTTATGTTAGCTGCAGATGAATACTTTGAATAGTACTTATTCATCTGTGATTCCTTGCCTTCGTCTTTTAAACTGTCATAGATGAACGCCTCAACGCTTCCAGAAAAGAACGTTTTCGCTATAACAAACAATGAAAACCCTATGGCTAACCAAAGAAAAGAGTGAGCAAAGATATAAGTTACACTATGTAGTATCATGCATAAACATCCTAATACAATTGAGGTCTTCCTTCCAAACTTGTCCCCTATGATTCCAGTAGGTACCTCAAAGGCTATTGAAACTACTGAATAGATGATGCTCAAAAGAAACACCTGGAATATACTCGCTCCTCTGTGAAGGTAGAATAATGTTATAATTGGAAAGAGTGTATTAACTGTCCTAAAAAAGTGCTTATAGTACAGTTTTTGGTAATTATCAAGCTTGAGCATATATAAAAAAAATCTCAGATGTATATAAAGCCTCCCAAATAATCATTAGCATGGCAAAAATCTTATAAACCTTTACTTCCCTTATTTTGTCCTATGAAAGCTACAGAACTTAAGAAGAAATACATTAAATTTTTCAAAGACAAAGGTCACGCCAACATCCCTTCAGCTCCTTTAATACCAGACAATGACCCTACAGCCCTATTCACCACAGCAGGAATGCACCCATTGGTCCCATTCATACTAGGGCAAGAACATCCACTAGGTCAAAGGATCGTAGATGTTCAGAAATGTTTAAGGACACAGGATATTGATGAGGTTGGCGATAAAACTCATACTACCTTCTTTGAAATGCTTGGTAACTGGAGTTTAGGAGATTATTTCAAGAAAAAAGCAATATCATGGAGTTTTGAGTTTCTTACAGACAAGAAATGGCTGAATTTGCCTATTGAAAGACTGGCTGTCACATGTTTTGCAGGAGATGAAGATGCTCCTAAAGATGAAGAAGCCTCCAACGTATGGTTATCATTAGGTATGCCGAAAGAGAGGATAGCTTTCCTCCCAAAGGCTGACAACTGGTGGTGGTCTCCTGATGACACTGGCCCTTGCGGTCCTGACACTGAGATGTTTTACTGGGTAGGAGAAGAAAAAGCTCCTGAAGTTTTTGATCCGAAAGATCCAAGGTGGGTAGAGATTTGGAATGATGTTTTCATGCAGTACAATCGCACTAAGGATGGTAAGTTGGAACCTATGAAGCGTAAGGTTGTCGATACTGGCATGGGTGTTGAAAGAGTGGCTATGGCATTGCAGGGAAAGAGCACTATTTTTGATACTGAACTTTTTCAGCCAATCATGGAGAGGATTAATAAGTTAACAGAAGAAGAAATGGATGATAAGAACATTATGTCATTCAGGATAATCGCTGATCATATGAGGGCAGCTGTTTTCATCTTGGGAGATGAAAGAAATGTTGTTCCTAGTAATGTTGATCAGGGTTACATTTTGAGAAGATTTATCAGGAGGGTTTTGAGGCATGGGAAGAAGTTTGGTATGGGAAAGGATTTCTGTCCTAAGGTTGCTGAAGTTATAATTGACATGTATAAGCTTGAGTATCCCCTATTAGAATCAAATAAAAAGTTTATTATGGGTGAGTTAAGGAAAGAAGAACAAAAGTTTGAGAAGACTTTAGAAAAAGGTTTGAGAGTGTTTGAAAAGGTATCGTCTAAAGGTAAGATTGACGGCAAAGATGCTTTCTTATTATTTCAGAGCTATGGGTTTCCTATCGAGATAACAGAAGAGCTTGCTCAAGAGAAAAGAACTAAAGTTGATACTCAAGGCTTTAATGAGGAATACAAGAAACATCAAGAGTTATCCAGGGTTGGTGCTGAGAAAAAATTTAAAGGGGGGTTAGGTGAGACTTCAGATGAGACAACCAAACTACATACTGCTACACATTTATTGAACGAGGCTTTAAGAAAAGTCATATCTAAAGACATCAGGCAAAGGGGAAGTAATATTACTCCTGACAGACTCAGGTTTGATTTTAATTTTGACAGGAAATTGGAAGCAGAAGAAAAGGAAGCTATTGAAAATGAAGTCAACAGAGTTATAGAAGCTGGCTTGGATATAGTCAAGGAAGAGATGCCTTTGAAAGAGGCGTTGGATTCTGGAGCGCAAGCGGAGTTTGGGACAAAATATCCAGATAAGGTAACAGTGTATTCTGTAGGAGATTATTCTAAGGAAATCTGTATGGGACCTCATGTCAAAAACACTAAAGAGTTAGGTAAATTTAAAATAAAAAAAGAGCAGTCATCAGCGGCTGGTGTGAGAAGAATAAAAGCTGTTTTGCTATGATTTCTTCTAATAAATTGTTCTTCTTTGGTTTGTTTGGATCTGTGATATCATTAATAGTTGCTTTTGCTGCTGGCGCTTTAGTTTCCGTCTATTGGGGTAAATTCTTTGGGTTGGCATCTTTTGCCGTATTGGCTAAAGTAGGTATATTTCTAACAATTATCATAGGGAAGAAAAAGATGTTACCAATCAACTAAGTACTGTAAAAATTAACTGTTTCATAAACTCATCTCCATCCACTTCATAGCAGCACTCTATATTACTACCATCATGTTCAAAGCAGCTCATGTACATTTCGTCTATTTCAATTTTGACTGGTTTGGTTTTATAGAGTTCAGGACAAGCCACCATCCCAACAGTCAAAGGGTCGTGAGGGTATGTATACGTCCTTCCTTTATCTTGTAATATCCTCCAGGATAATGTATGATCAGCCAACATCTCTCCTAACTTACCGCCCTGCTCCCTCACTACCTCAACTAAAGAATCTTCAAACTTGACAGTCTTAGTAACGCTTCCTGGCATTAATGTTATTGGCAATCCAGATTCTAACACGGTCTTGGTAGCCTTAATGTCAGCCCTCAAATTAAACCCAGTCTTTCCAAAAGTATCTCTTCCAACCTGGCTTATACCACCCATTATGTAAATTCTTTCTAATTGCTTAGCAGCTTTAGGCATGTTCTCTATAAGGTAAGCAATATTAGATAAAGGACCTATACAAATCAAAGATATCTTTCTAGGTGCATACTTATGAATCTTGTCAGCCATAAACAATGGAGCAAAGTAACCTAATGAAGGAGAACGCTGGTGTTCTTTGATATACTCTTCATCCAATATGCCTCGGCAATGGATTATCCCCTTATCTTCTTCCTCTTTGATATGCTCAAGTACAACCTTGGGCACTTCAGAAATTCTGTGCATTGGATAGTTTTGGTAATCGACCCCTCCATGAATAGGAACCCTTTTATTAGTACAATATTTTAGAAGCTCCCTCAACCCCCGATCTTTCAACCCTATCTGCTCATATACAGTCGTGAACCCTATTACATCTAACCCTGGATGCTTTACTCCAAAGGCTGCAGCCCACGCATCATCTGAATCTACTCCAAAATCCGTGTCTACCATGCTCAGAATTCCCATATTCAGCAGGAAATCAAAACATATTTAAAAGCATTTTGATTCTTTAGTCCTTATGAAGCTAATATTTTTAGGAACAAGCTCAATGGTCCCGACAAAGGACAGGAATCATTCATCTATGCTATTAAAGTACAGGGACGAAAACATCCTTATAGATTGCGGAGAAGGAACGCAGAGACAGCTGAGGAAAGCAAAGATAAGCGCAGCAAAGTTAACAAGGATACTTATCAGCCATTGGCACGGAGATCATATCTTGGGACTCCCTGGATTGGTACAGACAATGGGAGCTAATGAATTCAAAGGAGTGCTACAGGTATACGGTCCTAAAGGCACCAAAGCGTATATGAAGAAGATGACAGATTGGTTCAGCGTAGAGACCAGGATTAACATGAAAGTCACTGATATTGCTAAGCAAGAATTCTTGGAAACTGATCAGTTCACAATAGAGGCATTTAGGTTACATCACTCTGCCCCATGTCTTGCTTATAAATTTATAGAGAAAGACTGCAGAAAGATGGACATGATATTCTTGAAGAAGATAGGTCTAACAAAACATCCAATTCTAAGAAAGCTTCAAGAAGGCAAGGATATAACTTGGGATGGTAAGAAAGTTAAAGTTAAAGATGCTACAACAATAAAGAAAGGGCAAGTTCTAACTATAATCATGGACACAAGGTTTGCTGAAGACATCATAGATTTTGCAAAAGGTTCTGATTTGATAATTTCTGAATCTACTTTTGACGATTCCTTAAAGGAAAAGGCAATTAGCCATGCCCACATGACAGCTTCACAGGCAGCAACAATAGCAAAAAAGGCTAACGCAAAAAGGCTAATTCTTACGCACTTTAGCCAAAGGTATAAGGATGTCACCCATCTGAAAAAGGAAGCTAAAAAAATATTCAAGAACACAGAATGTGCTGAAGATTTTATGGAAGTAAAACTATAGTTCTTTGTACGAAGTAAAGATAAAGAGATCTGACCATACCTTAAACAGTACGCTTACAGCAAAAAGTATTATTGTGACGATTGTAGGCATGATTATGAAAAGTATTCCTCCGTCTGGCAAGGTATTTAATTTTTGTATAAATAATTTTAATGGGGTGTAAGTTGCAGTGTATAGCACACCAATCATGAAAAGGATTACCCAAAGCCTGAATGTCACTGCAGCGTTTCTTAAGAACTTTTTCAATGAACCTAGGAGTGTTACATAAGATTTCTTCCTTTTGAAGAACAGTTCAGGAAATACGAAAAACATTGCTAGTTTATAAAATATGAATAATGCGATTACGAAGACTGAGGTTATAACCATCGGCACTGTTCCTTGGACAAATGCCCTGATCCAAATATTAAAGCTAATAAGCACAGCACCTACCGCAGTTATACCTACGCCCATAATGTATAGGTATAGCCTTATAAACACAAGCCTGAAGAAATAAGCGTCCTTCTCCCGAAAGGTCTTGTATATGTTGAACTTTCCCTTTTCCAAGATTCTTTTTATTATGACATATTTCCATGTTAGTGTCCCAGAACCGAGAATGAATGAAGCAATAAGAAATATTGCCACACTTATTATGGTCTTGACTATCCCTAAGTTTGTAAAAGTTTTTAGCAGTTCACTGTGGAGCGTGTTTACTTCCAGTAGGCCTTTGGCTAAAGCTGATAGGTCAATACCTAATGTGTATGAGAAGATTAGAGTCAGGATGGAGAATACTAAGAAGAAAGCTAAATCTGGAACTAGAATTAAGGGGTGCTTCTTAATCTCTTTCAATGAATGCCAACCAATCTTAGTATATTCCATAATTTAATATATGAGGGTTGAATTTATTTAAATATTTCGGGATACTGAGATGAGAAACTAATACGAAAACTTTAAAAAGAAAGTCTATTTCAGGATTAAAGATTGGGACTGTAGCTCAGACTGGGAGAGCACTACGCTGAAGACGTAGGTGTCCGGGGTTCAAATCCCCGCAGACTCACCTTTTATTTTAATATTTAAAATGGCAAAGAAATCTGGGATTTTAATTATTGACGATTCATGGGAAGGAATTCATGTTACTCAAATAGATTTAGTAGACATATTTGGTGATTGCCTTATGTTTGGGTATGCTCTTAATTATTCTAGTGTTAAAAGTGCAGATTATGATATGGCTGACATTATCCTTGTTGAACCTGGTCATCCTTGCTTTAGCCCTTCTGATGTGAATCATATGGATTGTGCAAAGTTCATGAAAAGAGGGATGAATGATGGGAAGTTAGTCTATATGACAACTGCAACATCAGAGAATGAAAGAATCATAAAACATTTTGGTGGAGACTTTTCTAGTGCTTACTTCAAACCTTACTGTACACATAGGATGGCCAAAGATTTAGCTGATGATACTACTTTAAAATTTCCTCAAAGTTTAGAGATATTACTATAATTCTTATTTGAAACACATAGAAACTTTTATATACAATCCAATCTAATTTAATCTTATAATAATCTTTAAAATGAGGTGATGGCATGAAGACAAATATGAAAAAAAAAGGTGCAATTGAACTTTCCATGACAACGATTATAGTTGTGGTAATGGGCATCACACTTCTTACTTTAGGCCTAATGTTTGTAAGAAACATATTTTTTGGCATTGAAGAAACAGCTGGTGGTGTACAGGATATAAGTAAGAAACAATTAGACCAATTATTCAAGGGCGAGAAACAAGGAATTTATGTCAAGAAAGCTGAAACGTCTATTAAGCAAGGCGGAACTGCCACAATGGATGTGGTGTTAGGAAATCCTGATTCTCAAAAGTATAAGTTCTATTATACAATAGCATATTCTGATAAGAATCCTGAGAAAATAACCAACTGGATATCTCATAGGTATGCGAGCTCTACAAATGCTGTTTCTATAGAGAGCGGTAAAGGAAAGTCCGACCCATTGGTTATCAAGGTGCCGAACAGTGCTAAATTAGGAGAATATATAGTGTATCTAGACCTTAACTGTGGCGGTTGTTCTGATGATGGGAGGAGTGAATACCTAACAATCAAAGTAACATCTTGATTTCTTTTTTTTCTTAACTTTTATAAACCCTAACAATTTCTTTAAATCTTATGAAGATATTGACGTCAATAGAAATATCAGTAGTAGTCAAGGAATTGCAGAGTCTTATAGATGGTAAAGTCAGTAAAGTCTATCAACCCAACAAGCAGGAAATAGTGTTAGCCATGCACAAGACTGGTGTAGGCAAGGCTCTCATAAGGGTCGTATCTGGTCAATGTTTATATCTAACAGAAGAAAAGCTTCCAAGCCCTAAAACTGCTTTCAATTTCTGCATGTTCTTGAGAAAAAGACTGACAAATACAAGATTAAGGAAAATTGAGCAGAAATCTTTCGAAAGGATTGTCGAATTCACGTTTGAGTCAAAGGAAGAGAAATTCAAGCTTATAGTCGAATTCTTTAGCAAAGGCAATATAATATTATGCGACGAACAATACAAAATCATCTCTGCCCTACAAGTACAGTTATGGAAAGATAGGCAGATAAAGGCCCGGGTGGAGTACATTTACCCTCCAAAAAGCAACATGGATATATTTTCAGTAGAATTCAAGGAATTTAAGTCAAAGATAGAAGAGACAGATAAGGATAATATAGTAAAAGCTTTGGCATTAGACATTGGGCTAGGTGGACTGTATGCTGAAGAGTTATGCCTTAGGGCAAAGATTGACAAAGAGTCAAAAAAGCTTGAAGAGAAAGAATACAAAAAATTATTCGAAGAGCTTAAGGAATTAAGTAAGTTGGGTATAAAACCTTTTTTCAATGAGAAAGATGCTGTTCCTTTTGATATGGTTTTCTATAAGGACATAAATAAAGAATCCACAAAGACATATAATGAAGCATTGAATCTTCTATATAGCCAATCTATGGAGATAGTAAAGGAGGATCCTTACAAGAAGAAGCTTGAAGAGCAGGCAAGGATACTCAAATCACAGGAAGCCCAAATAAAGGAGATGAAAAGGGGCATGAAAGAGAACAATGAAAAGGGAGAATTGATATATAAGAATTACATACATGTTAAGGAAGTATTTGACGCTATCAAGAAGGCCCGGGATAAGAAAGTTCCTTGGAAAGAGATAGCAGAAAAGCTTAAACCTAAAGGCATAGTGGTAAAGGATGGAAAAGTTATACTTGAACTAAAATGAGCGTTTTTTTGGAAAGATACAAGGAACTAGGAGAGGATGTTGAGCCAATTATGTTACATGATAGCATAAGAACTAACACAATTAAGATAACTAATGCCGAGCTTAGATCAAGGCTTGAAGAAAAAGGGTTTAGGATTAAGAAGATTCCATTTCTGAAGAATGGGTTTTATGTACAGAGCAGGTATTCCATCGGTTCCTCATCCGAATATCTTTCAGGATTATATTATATCCAGGAAGCAGCATCACAACTACCAGTAGAAGTGCTGAAGCCTAAAGGAATTGTTCTGGATTGCTGTGCAGCGCCTGGAGGTAAGACTACGCAGATTGCGGCAAAGGCTGAAGCAGTAATAGCTTTAGAAAGCCAGTATAAGAGGATTGCAAGCCTCAAGAACAACCTGGAAAGATTAGGTGTAAGGAACGGCATAGTTTACAACATTGATGCTAGGAAATTCGAAGGAAGGTTTGATAAGATTTTGGTGGATGCCCCTTGTTCTGGTAATCTAATAACAGATAAGAACTGGATGAGAAAACAGAATGTTGAGAATTTTGAACAAAGGTCTGAATTACAGAAAGATATCTTAGAGAATATGTATAATTTATTGAACGACGGAGGAGAGATGGTATACTCAACATGTACTTTGGAGCCTGAGGAGAACGAGCTAGTAATACAATGGGCTTTGGAAACATTTGACATCAAATTGTTGAAGATTGATACGCCTGGTGATAACGGTCTTGTCAATGTGTTTGGAGAGGAGCTGGATAAAGATATTGCTAAATGTAAAAGACTATGGCCTAATAAGACCAAAACTCAAGGATTTTTTATAGCGAGGATGAAAAAATGTTAAGGTTCATAAAAAAGTTCACAGATAAGGAGATAGATTTTGTTAAATTGGACAATAAGTATTTTTTGAAGAATTCTAAATTGATTGAACTTAATGAAGAATTGGGATACAAGCCTGAAGTATTAGGGCTACTTTTGGGTGAAGATAAAGATGGTAAATTTTTTCCCAGCCTAGCACTTTTAGAAATACTATCTAAGGTATCTAAGGAAAGGATAATCTTGAAAGGGTTTGGCGAGATTGATTTTGTCTACGGCAAGGACCTAAAGAAGAGACATATTAACAGGATTGAAGGCGAGACAAAGGTTGGGTTCTTGAAACTTATACAGAATGCAAAAGGCGAGAACATAGGTTATGGGAAGATCATCAAGGACCTTGAATCTTCAAGTGTAGTAATTAAGAATAAGCTTGATAGAGGCGATTTCTTAAGAAGAGAAAAAAAATAAAAATAATTATAATCAGACCTTAAGACCCTTGCTTGCTTTAAACTTCAATACAGTCTTAGCAGGAATCTTAATCTTCTCTTTTGTCAAAGGATTTATGCCTTTTCTAGCTTTCCTTTTGACTTTTTTGAAACTTCCAAAACCTACAAGTTGTACAGAACCTTTCTTGACACCCTTTACTACATTTGCAATAAAGGATTTTAAGGCAAGTTCAGCAGCTACTTTAGAAATTTTTGCGTCTTTAGCCATGACTTCCACTAATTCTTTCTTATTCATTTTTGACACCTCTTTTAAGATATCGTTTTTTCTTGTACTTCATGTTTTATAAACATTTCGCGTCTTTACCATAATCAACCCAAAAATATAAAAACTACCATTCCGTAATCTTCTCTTATGCTAAAGTTTTACAACACATTAACAAGGAAGAAAGAAGAATTCAAACCTATTAAAAAAGGATTCGTTGGCCTTTATACATGTGGCCCTACAATTTACAATTACGCCCATATAGGAAACTTCCGTACTTACATATTCGAGGACATTTTGAGAAGGTACTTGAAATACAAAGGTTTCAAAGTCAAGCAAGTGATGAACCTTACTGATGTTGATGATAAGACAATAAAAAACTCTCAGAAGGAAGGGATGAGACTCACTGAATTCACATCTAAATACGCTGATGCATTCTTCGAAGATATAAATTCCTTAAACATAGAGACAGCAGAACATTATCCTAAGGCAACAGACCATGTGAAAGAAATGGTAAAATTAATATCAAAACTACTAAAAAAGGGGATTGCCTATAAAGGAGAGGACGGTTCAATATACTTTTCTGTAACCAAGTTCAAGGACTATGGGAAGCTAGCGAATATCAATGTAAAAGAACTTAAAGCAGGAGCAAGAGTTAAGCAAGACGAGTATGAAAAAGATTCTGCATCAGATTTCGCTTTATGGAAAGCTTGGGACAAGGATGATGGAGAAGTTTATTGGGAAACTGAATTAGGGAAAGGTCGGCCTGGCTGGCACATAGAATGTTCTGCAATGAGTATGAAGTACTTAGGCGAACATTTTGACATACATACTGGTGGCATAGATAATATGTTTCCACATCACGAGAATGAAATAGCGCAATCAGAAAGTGCAACAGGAAAGAAGTTCGTTAACTATTGGCTTCATTCAGAGCATCTGATAGTTGATGGAAAGAAGATGTCAAAATCTCTAGGAAACTTCTACACCTTGAGGGATTTATTGGATAAAGGATATGACGCTAAATCAATAAGATACTTACTGTTAGCTACACATTACAAGCAACCATTAAATTTTATGTTTAGTGGATTAAAGTCTGGGAAAAGGGCGATTACTAGATTAAATGACTTCATGAGATGGCTGGAGGATGTAGAGGGAGAGCATAACCCTAAAGTAGAAGGCTTGATTGTCGATGCTGCACAGAAGTTTGAAGGTGGTATGGATGATGACTTGAATATATCAGAGGCATTAGGAGCAGTCTTTGAATTTGTCAAGGAAATCTACAAGACAAAAATGAACAAAGAAGATTCAGAAAAAGCCATAAAGCAGATGATAAAGTTTGATACTGTATTAGGAATTCTTGACAGTGAAAAAATGGTCTTAGACTCTGAAATTGAAAATTTGTTAACCGAAAGAGAACATGCAAGGTTGAAAAAAGATTTTGGTAAAGCTGATGAGATTAGGGATAAGCTTAGGGACAAAGGCATTATTCTGGAAGACACTCCTAAAGGTGTCAGGTGGAAGAGGGCTTGATTCTTAAAGATGAAAATAAAGAAAACCAAGTTTAGTTCTTATAGTGTGGGTACATTGGCCCAAGGGTGTAAATTATGCGTTAAGGGTTTGAAAGAGGTCATATTCATTACCGGCGTATGCCCTAGGAAGCCAGCATGTTTTTACTGTCCGATTTCTGATAGGAAGATGGGCAAGGATGTTATGTATGCAAATGAACGTCCTATTGAGGATTTGAAGGATATAGTGGATGAAGCTAAATTGTGCGGGAGCAAGGGGGCAGGCATAACTGGTGGTGATCCTTTGGCAAGATTAAATAGGACTATTGAAGTAATTAAGATGCTGAAGAAAGAGTTCGGAGAAGAGTTCCATATACATCTTTACACTTCATTGGATTTGGTTGATGCAAAAAAGATTAAGCTCTTAGAGGAAGCTGGGTTAGATGAGATCAGGTTCCATCCTGAGATTTCAAATGATAAGTTATGGGAAAGGCTTGATGTGGAAACTAAAATGGATAAGGGTGTTGAGATCCCTGTTATTCCTGGAAAGATTAAAGAAACTAAAAAATTAATCACCTTCATTGACGGGAAAGTTAATTTCTTGAATCTGAATGAGCTCGAAATATCTGACACTAATGTTAACAAACTTGTTGATTTAGGATTTAAGGCCAAAAATGATGTATCCTACGGTGTAAAGGATAGTGGAGAGATGGCCATGGAATTGCTTGACTTCTGTAAGGAGAATACCGGATTAAATGTGCATTTCTGTACTGTAAGGCTCAAGGATTGTGTGCAGCTTCCTAAGAGGATAAAAAGACGAGCAGAGAATGTTGCTAAAAGTTATGATTTTGTGACAAAGGAAGGGCACTTAGTAAGGGGTGCTGTATACTTGCCTGAACTGAAGCCTGGCTTTGGGTATGGAAAAAAGGTAGATGAAGTAAAGAAAAAAGAAAAAGTTGTTGAAAAGTTAAAAAAACTGAGACTAAAGTTAATTGATAATCTTAGATTAAAGGCTCAAGATATAGAAGTGGACAGAATTAAGTTGAGATTATTAACAAGTATAAAAATAGTTGAAAAGAATAAGTTCTTTCTAAAGGGGGAAGGATTAGCTATTGAGGTTACAGAAGAACTTCCAACATATGACCAATTTGAGATTGAGTCTGAAGAATTATAATAACGCGCCAGTAGTCTAGGGGTATGATTTGACCCTCCCAAGGTCAAGGAGCGGGTTCAACTCCCGCCTGGCGCATTAATAAAAGAATTAAAAAATTATTTCTATATTTCTAAACTTATAAATGTTGCTTTTTAAGGCTTTGGTGAAATCCTTAAAATTTAATAGGATCACCCCTTAGGTTTATATCTGATAAACAAAACCAAGAGGTGATACCATTGAATAAAGATATAAAGAATTCAAAATACTTAAAGTTTATTGATTTTGGCTTAGAATTGGCGAAGCGAGTTCCAAGATATTTTAGCAAGTTTAGTAAGAAAACGTACAATAATCATCAACATGTCGTATTATTAGTATTGAAGCAGAAGCTTCGTACAACTTATAGAGATTTAATTGAATGGATAAAGATTAACGACCAAGCAAAACTATTATTGGGGCTTTTTAAGGTACCACATTATAGTACTTTAATCAAATTTGCCAAACGTATTAAGCCCTATGTTTTGGGTCTTTTGCTTTATCATAGAAAAGCAAAAGCAGTGGCAGTAGATGCGAGTGGATTTGAACTCGAACAAAAAAGTTATTACTATAGAACTGCTTGGAATAGTGATAGAAAGCTTAAAACTAGGAAATTCTTAAAACTAAGCATAGCCATTGATACAGAAAATCAAAAAGTTTTAACTTATAAAATAAGAAAATCATGTAGACATGACACTTTAGACTTTCCACATTTAGTAAAAAAACTAAAAACTAAATATGTATTTGCTGACAAAGGATATGACAGTAAGAAAAACAGACAGTTGGTTCTAAATAAGTTAAAAGCAATGCCTATAATTCCGGTCAGAAGATATACTAAATTTTATGGATATCTAAGGGGTGGGAAGAAAATAGATGGTTCAACATATCATCAAAGAAGCAAAGTAGAAACTGCATTCAGTGTCATAAAACGAAAATTTGGCTCAAATATCCGAGCCAGATCCATTAACACACAAAAAATAGAACTGATAAGCAAAATTATAGCATACAATGTTGACAAAGCAACATTCTACAAAACTTTAATAATCAGAGGATTTCACCAAAGCCCTTTTTAAATAAAAACTGGAAAAAGCTTATAAACTACTATTCAACTCCATCTTTTTAATTTATAAAATGAGAGAATACAAAAAAAGCCTGATTGTAGATGATATGGAGCGTTGGCATACCTATTGTGAGAATAATCTCAAGTTTTTTGGCTGTGAACAAATATGTCATGCTTACGATACAGCTAGTGCTTTAGGATTATTAGATGGAACTGATCTTATTTTAATAGATATTAATTTTGATCCTAGCTCACCTGGAAATGTAGTAAATATGACTGGTAACCTTGAAGGATTGGATTTATGTGCAAGGATTAAAAAGCTTGATTTGCTAGTTGATGTAGTTATGATGAGCTCTATTCTTCCAGAGGATGAATGTAGGAGAGTTTGTAAAGAACGTGGGGCGGATTATTTCATTCCAAAACCCAGATTAAAGGAAGAGATAGAGGTTTGGATGATGAAAGAGTGAATTCTATAAGAGATTCAAGCTAAAATGCTTTGGGAAAATATTTAGTCATCCAATATATCTTGATAAATTCTAACGTTGTCCAGCTCATACCAAGGTAATACAGATTTACTTTGGTATAATCGTGTTCCAGTATTCAAAATAGTAGGCGAGCTTATTATGTTTATTCCTCTCCGGCCTGCAGCAAATGCGGCAGCACTGACACAAATTTGAGGATTAAATCCCATTAACAGAAAAGTATTAACTCCATGGTCACATACTTCCTGTTCTAGACTAGTGTCTCTAAATGGGTTTGTAGTTGTTTTCACTATTTTAGAAAGCTTTTCATAACAAGCAACAGCATTTGATATCTCTTCTAAAGTAGGGTCATTCTCATCCCCCCTAATAAAAAGTTCAACAAACCATACCGGAATA
Organism: Candidatus Woesearchaeota archaeon; assembly: GCA_964621125.1. Classification (GTDB taxonomy): domain Archaea; phylum Nanobdellota; class Nanobdellia; order SCGC-AAA011-G17; family GW2011-AR17; genus CAZUKZ01. The sequence continues at coordinate 12,551 of CAZUKZ010000007.1, read as the reverse complement.
CCTAAAGTCTTAGAATATTCAAGAATCTCTATCTGCCTTGGAATTTCAGTTAAAAAACCTGGCCTTGGTTTTCCCTCACACATTTTATAGCTCTCCTGGATGTCTACAACCAACACTCCAACATTACATTCCTGACTGAGAACATCTTCAAGTCTTTCAGGCAATAAATTGAAAACCATTATCTAAAATAATCCTGATGCCGGATGGAAAACATAAGTAGCAGCTCCAGCGATTACAACCATACCAGCAGCTATACCTGCAGTCCATCCATGACTGACTCTCTGGTCCATCTTTATCTCTGACTCAGGGAACGTACAAAGATATGATTCAACTGCTAAGTCTAAAGCCTTATGTGCTGCTTTCTTTTGACTCATCCCACTCAAATTGCCTTTAGAGATATCGAGCAACACACTTGCATCTTGCATTGTCTTATTTACGGCATCTCTTAGTCCAAATATTTCATTACTTACATTTAAGCAAACATCTTCAATTTCTCTAGATGCCCTATATCCTGCTGGACCACTATGCGAAGTTGATGATGTCTTATAATGATAATTTTTGTCTGAAGCAAGGATAGTCCCCATACTTTGTTCTCTATTGTTTCTAAGTTGTTTCAAAGATGACAGAGCCAAAGGAAGAACACCTTTCAACCGAGCGCACTCTAACCACATGTTAAGATATTTGTTGAGCTCCTCTGCTGTAACAGCATGTTTCTCATTTTCAATAATCGTATCCCGCACATACGTTTCTTCAGAAGTTTTACCTCTTGAAGATACAAACCCTGCGCCCCTAAAAAGTCCACCACCCATTTCAGATTCTATGAAAATACCTGGACTAATAACTAAACCATCCATCTGGGGATCAAACATATCCCTTTCGTCAAAACTAGAAAGAATCTCGGCTAATGAATCACCAGCTGATTGAGCAACTTTACGATCAAAATTGAAATAATGATCAGTGCTATCATATACTTGACGAGTTTTTGTCACTATTTTTGTACCCCCCTTCCCATCTGATTCAGTTGTAGTATAGAACTCAGTCCTATAATTATCATGACTATTGTATTTCCAAGAATTGCCAAATCTCTCTGCTGATTCATGAGCAGCTTGGGCCAACTGGACATATTCACCAAGGTCCCCTAAAAGTCTCTTTCCAAAAAAAGTAACATCATCACAGGATTTGGCGAGCTTTGGACCAGACAGTTCATGAAAAAATTGACTAAAACCCTTGCCTTTTCTGGCTTCATTCCATGCCTCTGTTACTGCCATTGACGTATCATTGACAGCTGCGTAATACTTTGCTGTATCATTGTCTTCAGGTAATCTTTCTATACCAGAGTATAATACAGGAAATACATTTGCCCTTTTCTGTTGAATAAAATTACTAACTAAAGCTGATAGAGCGCCACCACCAACACCAACCGACACGACACTGCCCCATTGAGAAGAAACTATCTCATATAACTGTTGAATAAAATCTACCATTTTAAAATTGAAAAATAAGGATCACTATTTAAGTCTTTCTATCAATTGTCTTTTTATAGTAGTTACATGTAATCAACCAAAAAAGACTAAGTAAACTACACCCAACCAAACACCCCATCCACCGCCACCATTGACTGCTCTAATCTTTCTGCAAACCCACCTTTAATAATATGAAACTGTATGCCTCTTTCCTCAAGCATACGTTTTAATTTCCGATTATTCTCCCCCCTAACCTCATCTTCCCCATGCTTACGCTGCCCATCATCCACCCATCCAACATCCGGTTCAAGATAAATCCACAGATCGTAATCCTGATGTTTGGCCATTTCATCAAAGAGATTGTCTTTATATTCGTTATACAACCCAGCATAATATTGTGTAACCAAAGATTCTGTATCAATGAAAAGTATCTTGTTAGCTTCCTGTACAGCCTTATGTTCAAGCAGCTTATGCCCGTAAGCTATCCTACGGTAAACATCTTCTGTAAGGCACTCCGGACCCCCTATCTCTGCACAGACCCTCCGACCCAATTCCTCCACAAATGTAGTATTATATATTTTTGCTAAATTTTTAACAAGCGTAGACTTACCACAACTTTCCGTCCCTATGACAACAATCTTCTTTACAAAATAAGGTTTGACAAATGATGGTAGCATGTCCCAATGCCTATACACATCCTTTCGTATCTGTGTTGCACTTATTGGCACCCTTACACGTTTCTCATCTATTAATATATACTCAGACCTCGGATAGTTTTGCCGGAAGATCTCTTGGTACTCTGGTTCAGAACCGAATATGTAATCTATCTTTTCTCCAATAGCTTTTTTTATGAGTTCAGCCCCCTCCTCCCAATCATAGTCTTCATTCCCATGACTATCTTCAACAGCTATAGGGATTATAACATCTGAAGCCATACGGCTGAGCCAACTGAGTCTCACTTGATACGGCATATGCTTGCACCCATCCCTCCTACACAGTTCTTCATCACGTTTTTTTGAATATGAAAGTACTACATACAACTTATCCACCATTGTTGAGGCCTGTGTTATGGCGTACACATGGCCTTGGTGGAGGGGAAGAAACTTCCCCCCTATAAAGCCAACAGTCATGCCCGCACACCTTGCGACTTATACAATTTTATCCAGTTGATGAAACCGTATATTGCATTGATAAGATACGCAGTCCACATTATGAATATCGCAATGTCGTTCCCTCCTTCCAACAACACTACAAACCACATTATGATGGACACAACATCAACTATTATCCACAATACCCACTGTTCCATATACAGCCTTGCCATCAATATCATCGCTATGACTGATAAAACTGTGCTGGTCGCATCCACAAAAGGCAGTTTTCCACTGATGATCTTCAATATGACACCATATCCAATTATGGATACTCCTGAGATTAAAGCCCACATGACTCTTTGCTTATTCGTCATGAACTTTACGCGGACCTGATCTTTATTTTTCCTTTTCCTGTGCTTTCTCCAGAACCATATTCCATAGAATTGCATAGGCAGAAAGTAAAGTATGTTCAGCATGACTTCACCATAATATGCCCAATGGTATGCTACATAAGCATACGCTATGACATTCACTATTCCAAAATAATAGTTGCTTATCCTTCCTTTTGCTACCAAAACTACACAGATAATTCCTGTTATGGCAGCTATTACGCCTATGATATTATCCTTCCAATATATTGAGAGCGAGAGTATGGTTAAGGTTGAAATAATTAGCCAAAGTTTTTCCCAGAGGCTCCAATCCTCAAAATATTTTTTAATTTTTTGTGTTATCATTTGTTCCTCCTTCGTGTATATCATACACTTAATATTTTGTTCAAAAGTTTATACAAAATATATTTTGCATAAACTTGTATGCTAAAGAGCAAAAAAATGGATTAATTTACAGTTTTTTTAGTTCAGATGATTGATATTCTTTTACAAATACTACATCATACATTTTCCCATCATCATTCAAAAGCATTTCTAAACACTTTTTTCTTGCGGCATCATCACCTAAATCTGTATCTTCAATCCCGACTAGTTCTGTTTGCGGCGGTCTTCTGCCACAATCATCATAACTAAAGGTATCTAGGTAAAATGTGTAATGATTAAATTCTGTTTTAAACCTATATGTGTATCTAAGAATATTTTTACATATCCTTTCAGCTGCCTCTATATCTGGTTCACCTTCTGAACTATGGTAATATCCGGCATTATATCCTGTGTCTGTTCCAACAACAACTATTGCTGCAATTGATTTTGTTTTTTTCTTTGTCATTTTTTCTCCTTAGTGTCTTTTTTACACTTTGTTTTTTGTTAAAAAAGTTGATACAAGTTTTTCTTTTGTATCAACTTATTGTAAAGTAAACACTAACTAGTATATAAAGTTTATGGAAAAACTCATAATTCTAAATGTCACTCAATCATGGCTTAAATCAAGTGCTTGGAAATTGTAATCTACCATAAAATTTTGCAACTCTTCTGGAAGTTTTCCCCTTGGTGTTGAATGGAACATCTCTAGAGTTAATTTGTAATTTGATTGTTCTTGTGCTTGGACTAATTCTAGTTGAATCAGTATAACTCTTAAGTTATCTCCCTGTATCAGGAACCTTTTCTCAAATTCGTCTCCATCAAGCTCAAGAGCTACTGAACTTAATCTGCCGTGCATATTGGTTTTATTTAAAGTTTATGATAAAAAAGAATGAAGCTCCCACCAGAGCTCTGCTCCAAGGTATTTGACCCATTAAGAAATAAACATATAGCTTTTAGAGTTAGTTAGCAGAATATTTATAAATAAATACCTATTCTAAAATCATATAATGGCAAAGAACCCCTATATAAAGAATCTAAAAGACCTGTCTAAATTTCGAGGACATTGTGGTCATGTAACTACATTACAGCAAGGAGATATAGAAATTCACCATGTGAAAATTGACCATGCTCGTCAGCATTACCATAAAACTGCTACTGAATACTACCAAGTAATTGAAGGAGACGGCTCAATAATATTAGATGGACAAACTTTTCCACTTAAAAAAGGAGATCATATTACTATTCCTCCAGGAACTAGACACCAAGCTATTGAAGGAGATCATGGACTAAAAGTCTTGATTGTAGCTTTTCCTTCTGCTAAGAATGATAATTTTTTTGATTGAGATAATCAATTAATCCCAGAATTCTAGAAATACAAATTTTGTAACACCAAAAAAAGAACAATGAATCCCCCGGGAAACACTTAGTAACTTATCGGAATTCCCAGACAAAAGTTGTTTCTTGTTGATTTAAAATACTTAAATCTATAAAAAGATTATTGTAATAGAGATTAATTTCTGTCAAAAAATTGTAAAATCAAATTAAGGTTGAATGAATTGATTTACAAGACAAGAACTGGAGTGGAGTCATCGGGCTATAATGCTTTTAAAGTGTCATGTTACATTCTACCTTATGAAATCAAACAAAATTTGTGTTGTCTGCAATAAAGAGTTTCCTTCCTTAATCGATAGCGAATGTGAAGCTTGTAAGGAACTCTTAGACCAGAAATATCAAAGTGATGAAGAAGGAAGGGAACTTTCGAGACGTTATTTCAGATGGCTTCGTAGCAAGGGGGTTGAAGAAGATGACATCTGAAGAAAAGGGTAAAAGACTTGCTTATCTGTTGGGTGTTACTTTTATTCTATCCCTAGGAGCATACGCTTCCAATAGTTTAGGTGCAATAATTGCACTATTCGGGCTTAAGGTGGTCTTGTTATGGAAGTTATACAAGATTGTAAGATTGAAAATCCAACTAGATAAGCCAAAGAGACTTACCGTAAGAGAAAATAACAAGTTTGCTGGATTTAGAAAGTTATTTTCCTCTAAACAAGAAACTATGGAGGTATAATATGAAAAAATTAGCACCACTTTTGGTTATTTTGCTGTTATTTGCAATTCCTTTAGCTTTTGCTAAGATTGACTTTAACAGCACTATAACTCCGAGTGAAGAAAAACAGTTTGACGCAATCCTTGCACCAGTCATGAAAATATACAACTTTGTCAAATATGCAGCAACTGTGGCAGGAGTTTTGATGTTAGTATTTTCTGGCATAAGTTTTGTTACTGCTGGTGGAGAGACTGGTAAAAAGGAAAAAGCCAAGAATATGGCAACAGGTGTAATTATAGGACTGATTATAATCTGGATTGCACCGTTGGTTGTCAAATATATCTTTTAGGAGGTAATCTAAAAGATGCAAAAACTTATTTTGGTATTGGTGGCAGCTTTTTTGCTGCTGCCTACCATTGTTTTAGGAATTGATTGCAAGAACACGTTTAATCCAGTAGATTGTGGGAAAATCAAAAGTTCTGATTTCTCTGAATCAGATAAAGATTTAGCTTATTCCACCTTACTTTATACTCATTCACATTTACCAAACCATACTTTTATTGAAAATTACAACTCTGCTATCAAGATAACAAGTCCTCCAAGAGGTACTGTAATTAAAAGCACTTCATTAATCAGTAATGGGTGGTTAAGTTTCTTAACAGTATTTCCTAGCGTTTATGAAGATGATGTCTTATATGTTCCTTCTAACATAACCTTTCTAAGCGCATATGATTATCAGATAAGTGTTCCTTCAAATTATAGATCAAGAAGTGTCTGGCATACAAGTAAAGGTGATTGTAAAAGGAAATATTCTCTAAAAGAAAACAATGCACAATTTAATTACTATTTTAATAATCAACTTTTAAGTGCTTCCAAAAAAGCAAAGGTTGAAATTAAAGAAAGTGGTACAATTAAAGCAGAATTGTCAGTATTTACTAGACTTAAAATCAAACATTATAGATGGAAACAGTATCGTATTGGAAAGCTTACGGGAACTATATGTAAGTATTCTCATACAAACTATGAAAACCATAACCTCAAATTCACAGATTTTAAAGATGTACAGCTATATACCCAAGAAGCAGAAGTTAATTTTACCATAATACAAAATTTTCCTTTAACTAAAGGTAAAATCAAAGCAAACAATTATAGTTTTCTGAGGCTTAAATTTAATAATTCAGAATTAAGAAAACAAAGGTATAATTACGATTTAATCTTTGACAAAAAACCTTACCATTTCGCTTATCTAAGAGCAACCAAATTCAATCAAACAGTAGTCGACAATCTTTACTCAAACAATGATACAGTCTTTGTAAAAGACAACTCTGGATGCTCTATCTCAACCTCTAACCACTTCTTTACAAAATCTAAGCCTTGTATAATCAACCTAGAAAACAAGTCCTTAGATCCGTTAAAAATCGAAAAGAGGAAGGTAAAATTGAATTTATTAATTTACTTTCTAATGTTTGCATTAATCATATATCTGCTCTATAGGATGCTTCAATCCCAATTCAAAAAACTGATTATCCCAATCATTCTAATCATCTTACTTGTCCCTATCCCATTAGTAAGTGCAAATAACCAAAAGAAAGAAGAATGCGGATTGACAAACTTAGCTTCCTGTCTTCCAGAAAAAATCTACAAATATACATTATACATAATCAACGCTCCAATAATTCCATTACTTGCAATCAACAAAAAGTTAATCATCGCTATTCCTTCAATTGATACATTCAAGGGTGTTTGGTCAGTTGTAAGATATATTTTAAGCTTTTTTTATGTCTTCTTATTCCTTTATTCAGGTTATATTTTTCTAACATCTAACACTAATCCCATACAGAGAGGTAAAGCAAAAGACTTGCTAAAAAATACAACCCTGATGGTTGTTCTAATACACGCTTCATTTTATATCTATGAATTAATTATAAGCTTGAGCTCAACACTAAACGCAGCAATTGTTAACTTAGTAGATCCCAAATTTTTCATTTTAGGAATTGACAACATATCAAACCTAGGCCTACAATTCATTTTTACATCAAACTATGCAATAGCATTGGTTATTACAATGTTTATGCTTACCTTAAGATATGTAATTCTTGCTGTAGGGGTAATCATTCTTCCACTGGCAATATTTTGTTATTTCACTCCGCCCTTAAAATCATACGGTAAATTCTTGATAACAATGCTTTTAGCATTAACTTTTGTGGTGTTCATCGATCTATTGATAATATTAGCTTGTTCATTAATCATAAAACTACCAATATTTTCAAACCTGAAAGTTTTGGTCATGATAATCTGTTTTAGTTTAATCAACTATAGCCTTTGGCTATGCATTAAATTTGCAATAAAGAATTCAGCTACTGCTTCATTAAAAGAAGATTTTGGTCAAGCTGTAAAATACCTTACAATGGCGGTTTAAAAAATAGCATATGACATTCCACCACAATTACAACACAAGGAAAAGATAATGTTTGGGCTTACCTTTGAACAGTTAGGTTACGCTCTTCCTACAGCTTTAATAGCATTTTATTTGATTTTCAAATCAGGTCTGAGTTTTATGGCTGGAAGCGTGATTAGCATGTTTGTTGCAGTTGTTGCTTTTTTCTTTATGTTTTTAGATGGAAGAAAGCAGTTGACTAATGTTCTTAGGCATTTAAAGAATAAAGAAGCAGAAGTATTAAGTCCTGTTTTGAAACGGATTATTGATATTGAAAGGATTAAAGAAGGGATTGTTTATCAAAAAAAGTCTAAATTAGCAATATTAGAAGTCACCCCATTGAATTTTATGCTTAAGACTAAAGAAGAAAAAGAAGGAATAATTGTGGGGTTTAGAAAGTTTTTGAACAGTTTGGATTTTCCTATACAGATTCATATAACCAGTGATACAATAAATCTAGAGAAGCATTTTAAGCAAACTAAAGCCAAGATTGGAAATAAGATTAAGGTACTGAATGCTAGAAAGTCTAAGATTAAGGCTAAAAAGGAAATTGAAGGATTAAATTCTGAAATCAAGAGATTAGAAAAGTTAAGTAAGTCTTATCAAAGTTTTGTAACAAAAACAATTGAATCTAATAAAATCCAAAACAGAAAGTTCTATCTTATTATTAAAGAGAAAGAAGATCTAGAATTACAGGCTAAAGTTTGTATTGAAAAGCTGCAAAATCTTGGTCTTAAGGTTAAACAACTTGATAATGAGGCTATAGTAGATTATTTCTATTCGTATATTGCAGGTTCTAAGGATAAAGAATTGAATCAAAACGAAGTTAAGGATGTTGCACATTTCATTTATTCCCCTGAAAAGATAAAGTTTAGTCATGATTACTTTAGAATTGATGATAGGTTATGTAGGGTTATTGCTGTTACTGGTTATCCTCATTCTGTTGAGATGGGATTTTTGGACAAAATTGTTAGTTCTGGTGAAAATTATGATATAAGTTTACATATAAAACCTTATCCGATTGAACAGACAATGCTTATGTTAAACAAAGAGTTAGTAAAACAACAGTCAGACATGTATGCTGAAGGAAAAAAAGGTATACTTAATCCTAGTCTTGAGATAAAGTTTCAAGGAACAAAAAAGGTTTTAGAAGACTTGCAAAAGGGAAAAGAGAAGCTGTTTGACATATCATTTTATGTAGTTTGTAAGAGTACGACAAAAGTTGATAATTCAGATAAAAAGTCAGAAGAAAAAGCTCAAAAGGAAATAAATCTTCTTAGTAAAAAGATAAAGGCTGAACTGGATAGTTTAATGATTGAAAACCAAGTTCCAATATTCCAGATGTCAAATGCTTACGAAAGTACCATTCCTTTGGGAAAAAATTCTTTAGGTATAAACAGAAATATCCATACACAAGGTTTGGCTGCTTTCTTTCCATTTTCAAGCCCATTCTTAGAATTAGAAGATAATGGTACATTATTAGGTTTAAATAAAAACAAAATACCATATATTAAAGACATTTTCGGCTTAACAAATGCCAATGGGATAGTGTTAGCAACATCTGGTTCAGGTAAAAGCTATTTTACCAAATTATTGCTTTCAAGACAGTTTCTTAACAGTACAGATATAATTACAATCGACCCTCAAGGAGAATATTTAGCAATAACAGATCATTATGGTGGTGAATGTATTACCATTTCTAAGAATTCTAAGACGATAATCAATCCATTAGACTTGATGGGTCATGAGTATCTTGAAAAAAGATTGTCTTTGATGGATGTTTTTCAAATTATGTTTGGTGATTTGAATGAACTGCAAAAGTCAATATTGGACAAAGCTATTGATTTGACTTATGAGGATTGCGGAATTACAAGGGATGATTATGATAGCCACGAGCCGCCAACAATGACTGATCTTTATAATACTTTATTGAAATTGGAAAAACCTGCTATACAACAGGAAAAGGTAACGTACAGAGCATTGATTAATCGGTTGCATATGTATACTAAGAACGGTGTATTTGGATTTCTGGATCGGCAAACACAAATTAATTTTGAGAATAATTTTGTCTGTTTTAATATTGGAAACATGCCAAAGCAGGTTAAACCTGTTGTAATGTATCTTGTCTTAGATTATGTTTTCATGCGAATGAAAAATAGTAATCGGAGAAAATTGCTTGTAATTGATGAGGCTTGGAGTATGTTGCAGACAGCTGAAGAGTCAAGTTATATTTTTGAAATTGTTAAGACTTGTAGAAAATATAATTTGGGATTGTTAATGATAACTCAAGATGTTGCTGATCTAGTAGCATCAAAAGCAGGGCATGCAGTATTAGCTAATACTTCTTATACCTTCTTATTACGTCAGAAACCAGCTGTGATAAATAATGTTGCAAAGACGTTCAATTTGAGCCAAACTGAAAAAGATTTTCTTATAAGCGCTAAACAAGGGGCTGGAGTGTTAATCTTAGAAAATGATCATCAAGAATTAGAGGTAATAAGTTCTCCAGAAGAACATAAATTAATAACCACTAATCCAGATGAATTAATTAGATTAAACGAAAAGAAAAAGCCTAAAGAATCAAAAGTGTTGAAAGAATCAGAAAAGGCGAATATAGACTTAGACCGCATTGTTTATCCTGTCAAGGGATTAACTATACTTCAGCAAAACTTTTTAGATAATCAAGGATATGTCCTTAAAAAGGGCCATGGATTAAGTTCTGGCCCTCATAACTATTACGTAAAACCGCGGCCACCAGAATCAACTGAACATTCATTGCTTGTTGGATTGATTATGGAAGAAACAGTAAAATACACAGATAAAATCTGGACAAAACAGACAAAAGGACCGGATATTATTTTTGAAAATAAAGTCGGGCAAAAAATAGTTCTGGAAATAGAGACAGGAAAATCCTTAGATAAAAATAAAGTCTGGACTGATGAAAAGTTTAAAGCAGCCAAGATGAAATATGGAAACAGATTATACATTGTTCTTACAAATAATAGAAGAATAAACAGCTATGTTAAATATAATACTAAAATATTATTACGTAATAACATAATAGAGTTTATACGGTTTCAATTTAGTGGACAAAAGAACTCTAATATCTGGGGTATTCTAAAGCACACAAACAAACAAATTCCTACTTAAAAGGACCTAGAACATTAAAATTAAACCGCACTATTAACCGCACAAAAAAGCTTATATTTGAATTTTTTCCATTTTAGTGAAATTTAAGAGCTCGATTAATTTCTTTTGTTGAGATTTCATTTTGAAATTTCTTTTCGAGTTGTGCCATCAAATTATTTCTAAACTTGTACATATCTGCGTGTTTAGAATAAGCAAACCAACCTTCAAGACAATCATAGATTTTATCATAAGAAATTAGATCTTGATTATATTTTTTATCCATTTTGTTTAATTTTTTCATAAATTTTCTTATGTTCTTTTTGCGTATTACTAGATGATAAGCAAACAATTTAAGACCTAAGAAAGTAGTTCCTTTATACAGTGGGAATATCTTAGATTTTTCAGGGTGTAACACTAATGCAAGCTTATTAACAAGGAATTCATCTATTTTATTCTTATAATCCATTAATTTTTCTCTTGATCTATGCATAATTACAAAATCATCTACATAACGTATATAGAACCTAACTCTCAATTTATGTTTAACAAAATAATCTAATTCATTTAGATAAACATTTGCAAAAAATTGCGATGTAAGATTACCTAAGGGCATACCAACACCTTTAATAAACACTTTATAGTTGGAAAGAATGATTTTTATAAGCCAAATTATTCTTTTGTCCTTAATATTACGTTTAATTATATTAAGAAGAATACTGTGATTGACTGTGTCAAAGAATTGTTTAATATCCGCCTTAAGAATAAAGCCTTTAACGTTACGTCCATCCTTGAGTAATGAATAATTCCTTGATATTTTTCTTTTAAACTTTTCAAACCTCTTAATAGCTGCTAATGTTCCCTTTCCGATCTGATTAGCAAAACTATCGTGAATAAATTTCTTAGCTAAGATGGGCTCTATCACATTACATAGGGCATGGTGAACAACACGATCCCTAAATTCCGATCTACTAATCTTGCGTGTTTTAGGATCACGTAGAATAAAAGTCTTTAAAGGCATAGGATAATATGAGTGAAAAAGTAACTCTAATCTAAGATTAAGAAGGTTATTTTTGAGATCTTTTTCAAATTCAATAACATAAGGTTTTAGGGTCTTTCTTTTCCTAGCTTTTTTAAATGCTCGGTGTAAATTGTCATATGAACATAAGTCAAAATATAAGTTATTGAACGTTTTCATCAAGTAATACAATCATAGCCTATTTAATAAGTTTAAGAATGTTGAGATAAAAGAAGTGTCCTCGCTTTATTAGGACTATTCCACGAACAGCGTTATTGTTATTGAGGTTGTTGTTGGAATTAATATTGAAGTTATTGTTGCCACAACCCAACCACGCCGAACAAGTAGCCCCTTCACTGTTTCTAGCACCACCACTTCACGTTTCGTTGCCTACTAGGTGTTGTGGTTGAATTTCATAGCCTTAATAGGTCATAGTGAAGGGACATGTAGCCCTTACCACTCCAAAAGGCGAAGTGCGAGGACAAAGTAGATGGAAACATCTATTGTTTTTATAAATTTCGCAAGAACAGCCCATAGTTTCTGGATTAATCAATCTCTCAAAATTTCGGCGTCTTGCTCGCCACCTAACGGTGGCTCGCTACCCCACGAACAGC